>SLBE01000050.1 GCA_007126465.1 Syntrophomonadaceae bacterium
AGGGACAGATCGTGTCGACTTCATAGGTCGGCTCCACGGCATAGCGGGGAACTAAGGCCCCGACGGGACAGCGGGAAACGCATTCACCGCAGGTAACACAGGTTGATTCGGCAATCGGCTTATCACCGAGCACGCCAATCCTTGTTTCAATCCCGCGAAAGGTAAAGTCGATACATTCATCACCCTGGATCTCCTCACAGGTGCGGACGCAAATTCCGCAGAGCACGCACTTGTTCAGGTCACGCAGGTAATAGGTGTTGGAGTCGTCGAGTGGTATATCAAGCTCGGGCTGGCGCATGGCATTGATTCGTTCTTCATCAACGCCGATATAGCGGGTCAGGTCCTGCAGCTGGCACTTGCTGTTCTTGGCACAGTTCTGGCAGTCATAATCGTGGTGAAGCACCAGAAGTTCAAGGTTGACTTTGCGGATCTGGTCCAGCTCTTCACTGGAAGTGTGGACGACCATACCTTCCTCAACCGGGGTCATACAGGAAACGGTAGGCCGGCGGCCTTCAATTTCAACCAGGCAGACCCGGCAGATCCCGACGGAGGTCAGGTCTTCGTGATCGCAGAGGTGGGGAATATAGATATCGTTGGCCAGGGCCGCCCGCAGAATCGAGGTTCCCGGCAAAGCCTGTACTTCGCGGCCATCTATGGTTAGGGTAATTAGCTCTGACATTATTTGCTCTCCTCCCTTACTGCTAACTCTTTATTTTCAGTCAGCCCTTCAGAGAGAACCTGCACGGCTCCAACCTTCTTCGGGCAGGCATCGAAACATGCCCCGCACTGGGTACAAAGCTCCTGGTCTATTTCATGAGGCTGCTTCTTTTCGCCGGTAATGGCATCGACCGGGCAGGCCTTAATACAGCGCTGGCAGCCGATACATTTTTCTTCGTCGATTTGATACTTCAGCAGGGCTTTGCATACCAGGGCCGGGCAGCGTTTTTCATGAACGTGCGCTTCGTATTCATCGCGGAAGTAGCGCAGGGTGGTCAGCACCGGGTTGGGCGCTGTCTGGCCCAGGCCGCACATTGAACCTTTTTTAACGGCGCTGGCCAACTCTTCAAGCAGGGCCACATCCCCCGGTTTACCTTTGCCTTCGGTAATTGCTTCGAGAATATCATACATCTGGTCGGTTCCCAGGCGGCAGGGGATGCACTGGCCGCATGATTCTTTCTTGGTGAAACTTAAGAAATAGCGAGCCATGTCAACCATGCAGGTGTCTTCATCAACAACAACCAGGCCGCCGGAACCCATCATCGCGCCTGCTGCTGTCAGCGAATCGAAGTCGATCGGCAGGTCCAGGTGCTCCTCCGGGATACAGCCGCCGGATGGGCCGCCAATCTGGGCTGCCTTGAACTTCTTGCCGAAGCGTATTCCACCACCGATGTCAAAAACAACTTCACGAATGGAAATACCCATGGGCACTTCCACCAGGCCGGTGTTGTTAACCTTTCCGGTCAGGGCGAACACCTTTGTGCCCTTGCTGCCCTCGGTGCCAACGGAAGCAAAATCCTCGGCGCCGCGGCGCATAATCAGGGGCACATTGGCCAGGGTTTCAACATTGTTAATCACGGTCGGTTTTTCCCAGAGGCCTTTTACGGCCGGGAATGGTGGGCGGTGACGGGGCACGCCGCGCTTACCTTCAATTGATGCCAGGAGGGCTGTTTCTTCGCCGCAGACAAATGCACCGGCCCCCTCCTTGATTTTCACCTTGAAATTAAATCCACTGTCTAAAATGTTTTCACCAAGCATACCATATTCTTCAGCCTGCTTGATGGCGGTGCGCAGGCGTTTGATGGCCAGGGGATATTCGGAGCGGACGTAGATATAGCCTTCATCGGCACCAGTCGCCTGGCCGGCTACCATCATGCCTTCAAGCACGGCATGGGGATCACCCTCCAAAATACTACGGTCCATGAAAGCTCCGGGGTCACCTTCGTCAGCGTTGCAAACCACATATTTTTTGTCCCCGGGACTGCTTAGGCCGAACTGCCACTTCATCCCGGCAGGGAATCCGGCTCCGCCGCGGCCGCGCAATCCGGAAGTTTTCACCTCGTTGACAACTTCTTCCGGATTCATCTGCAGGGCTCTTTTCAATCCCTTGTAACCACCGCGGATAATATATTCATCTATATTTTCGGGATCAATAACACCGCAGTTGCGGAGGGCAAGCCGTTTCTGCTTACTGTAGAACATGATCTTATCATGGTTGATTACCTGTTCCCCGGTAACTGGATCCTTGTAGAGCAGGCGTTCAACCAGGTTGCCTTTAACTAAGTATTCCTCAACTATTTCCGAAACATCTTCAGCCTGCACCCCGCAGTAGAATACATCTTCGGGGAAGACAATAAAGAGGGGACCTTTCTCGCAGAAACCGTGGCAACCCGACATGATGATGCGTACTTTATTTTCCAGGTTGTGTTCTTTCAATGACTCGATCAGCGCTTCCTCGACTTTGTCGGCTCCCGACGAGATACAGCCAGTTCCGGCACATATCAGGACATGTCTTTCATACACGTTGGTCTTCTCTCCTTTCAATAGATATTGCTTATCAAAATTTTATATACTTGTAACTTTAATGTTCCCGGAAAGCTGAGCTGTGTGAATATTTCTCTACAATTGCTTCGCGGGCTTTCTTGCAGGGTTCACTCTCGTGGCAGAGCGGACCTTCAAGGCAGCACTCCACGAAAACATCGCATCTTTTTTCTTCGCTGTTAAAACATTTTTCACAGCAGTGATCGATAAACTTTTCCACTTAAGCTTCCCCTCCTTCTGCACTGTCTTCACCGAACTTTTTAATCGTTTTTTCTGTTTTGTCGGGATCGAGCTTGCCGAAGGTCTTATCATCGATGGTCATAACCGGCGCCAGGCCGCAGGCACCGATACAGGCCACCTCTTCATAGGTATAATTCATATCTTCGGTAGTGCCGCCAACATCCACATCAAGCATAGTCTTGATCTTGTCGGCAATCTTAGCCGCCCCGCGCACGTGACAGGCTGTACCGCAGCAGAGACGGATGATATGCTCGCCTCTTGGTTCAAGATGGAAGCGGGCATAAAATGTGGCGACTCCAAATACCTTTGCTTCAGGCATTCGCACAAAACGCGCGACTTCGCGCATTGCTTCTTCAGGCAGGTAGCCAATTTCTTCCTGGACATCCTGCAGAACGGGGATCAGTTCGTTCTTCTCTCCCTGGTATGAAGCAAATACAGTGTTTAATTGTTCCTGCATGGTATCACTCCCTTTACCGGATATTCTTGCTTTGTTCCGTTAAGAATTCGTTTTTTTCAGCTGCAGCAGCCCGATCATCTCTGCTTCCTCTTATTGGACATAAACAGACCTGACCTAATTCTCTTTTTATATTAGTGAATCCTGCCACAAGTGCATAAAAATAATCTTCTGAAGAAAAGACGCAATTGACTGTCTAGACAGTAAAAAGCGATTATTCTTGTAGATATAGGATGGATCACTGGATCCCTATGCTTTTAGATTTCTTTTACCTGTAACAGGCTTATTGCATTGATAATATCTATAGATTGTAATATAATAAAAACATTGATGGTTGAGGTTTATATGAATATAAAATCAACCGCCAAACAGCTTAAAGAAAACTAAAAATGGAAAACCCTGAAAGGAGAATGAAAATGTTATCCGAAAAGTTACTAGGAAAGTTAAACGAACAAATTACCCATGAATTTTTCTCCGCTCATTACTATTTGGCCATGGCCGCATACTTTAAGAAAGAAGACCTGGACGGTTTTGCCAACTTCTTTATAGTACAGGCCGAAGAGGAACGTTTTCACGCAATGAAATTCTTTGAGTTTATCAACGACCAGGGAGCCGAAGCAGTCATCAGCGGATTCAAAAATCCGAAGCGCGACTTTAATTCAGCTGAAGAAATTTTTGAACTGGCGCTGGAGCATGAAAAGCTGGTCAGCAGCCTGATTAACGAATTAATGAGTGTTGCCCAGGAAGAAAAGCACTATCCCAGCATCAGCTTCCTGCAGTGGTTTATTGACGAGCAGGTTGAAGAAGAAGCAAGCATGGGCAAACTGCTAAACCAGATCAAGCGGGTAGGAGAGAAAGGCCACGGCATTTTAATGCTGGACCGGGAACTCGCTTCAAGAACTTTCACACCTGAAACAGAATAAATCACAGCTTCTCAAGCACGCATAATTGTTTAGGAAGTAAGCGGGGACGGGGGTTTTGTACTTGACAAGTACACAATCTCCGTCCCCGCTTACTTGTGTCATTCAACCATAAGAAGGGCGTAGCGGTGCATTTCCTGCTTGTAGTCGCTTAGCACTTCGATCGGATATCCGGCACTGCGGGCAGTGGTAAAAACATCTACGGCCAACGATTCCGGTCCGGGACGGGAATCATCCTTGTTAACGCAGGCTTCTCTCGAACCGGTGCAGTTCACGCAGAGTCGGCATTCATCCATAAAAAGCATAAATGCCTTGTGGTAACCGGACCAGAAAGCCTCACGTTCCAGTTTAACCAGTTCTTTTTCTATTTCCCTGCTCCAGGGCACGCGGTCCTCCGGCTGTTCTACTTTTTTGGCTAAATGAAAAATTACGGCTTCATCATATTCGGAGAAGAAAGCACGACATTCTTCGACAGAAGGAACCTGCGGAGGGCAGGATCCTTTCTTGCCATAACTACTGCAGCCAAACATGCACTTGAAACGGACCCAGTGGGCCACTTCAATCTGTGAGGCCTTAATCCAGCGATAATCGGTAAAGTTGAATTTAGTAAACAGCGCTTCCAGCGTCCTATGATCGTTAATTTTGAAAAGCCCCCTTTTAATCCGACAATTAAATATTGTATCCACTTTTCCACATGAACAATAAACACCGCAAATACTGAATACAAGTTGATTTTTAAGAGCTTACCCACAGCAAAATAACAAATTATCCACAGAACTTTACACAGGTCATTTAATTACAAAAGCAAGTACACGGGGACGGAGGTTGCTTACTCTTTCAAGTACAAAACCTCCATCCCCGTGTGCTTCGTGTAATTAGAGTTCCCGGGCCCTGGCGATTGAGCGGCTGATTCCCTCATAGCCGGTGCAGCGGCAGAGGTTGCTTTCCAGCCATTCGCGGTCATGATCTCCTTCAGGGGCAGGGTGTTTTTCCAGCAGGGCATAGGCATTTACTAAAAAGCCGGAAGTACAGTAGCCGCACTGGAAGCCTCCTTCTTCCATGAAGGCCTGCTGGATAGCCGTATCCTTTAAGCCTTCCACCGTGGTTACTGCCCTGCCATCGGCTTCGACTGCCAGCACCAGGCAGGATTTGACGGGAACGCCCTCTAACAGGACGGTACAGGCCCCGCAATCACCGTTTTCGCAGCCGGGCTTAGCCCCGGTCAGGCCCATTTTTTCCCGCAAAACCCTGAGGAGGGTATCGGCCGGGCGAACATGCAGACTGCGCTCTTCCCCGTTAACATCAATAGTTACTTTCGCAACATCACTATATGACTTCATTATTATCGTCCCTCCATTTCACCTAACATCTGCAGCAGATCTTTTAGCCACATGGCCTCTCGGTATTCTTTTGAAGCCATTTCATCGCTGCGCACCGGCCCCGGAAGTATATCAGGCGACTGTTTGACCTTTTCCTGCGGACTAAGTTCTTTATCATTGATTAGCTGTTCAAGCTTCTCGCTGCGGAAGGGAAAAGCGCAGAGACCGCTGACTGCCAGGGTTAGCTTCTCTTCTTTCGAGACACATACCAGGTGAGTTAGCGGGTAACCAACAGGCCCATGATACTCACGGCGCTTCTGCCAGCCCTCTTGCTTAAGGGCATCCTGCTCCACATTCAAGCTGACCAGGATTTCCCCTTCTTTTAATCTAAGCCTTTTGTCAAAGAGCTCCGCCAGGGATACACTGCGGCTGCCATCAGGACCGGTCAGGTTAACTTCCGCCTCTGCCAGCAGCAGGGGCAGGATCACTTCGCGGTAGGGCAGGCGGCCGCAGATATTGCCGCCCAGGGTCAG
>SLBE01000247.1 GCA_007126465.1 Syntrophomonadaceae bacterium
AAATGGAATATCTCCATAGGTCATTTTACAACCGGCCTTTTCAAAAGCCTGGGCCATTCCCAGCCGATCCATAGCCGACATTAAGAGTACTTTTTTTGTCTCTTTGAAAAGATCGGTTTCGACCGCCAGCTGCTCAATCGCCCTGCGTTCCAGGGTATTTTTCAAGCCAGAGCCATCGACAATAGGTGTTTTTTCAGCAGCGCGGGATATTCTTCTGGCATCCCTGAATTCATAGCGGCGATCGACTGCATAAATATACAAATCCATACCACCCAGGCCGAAAGCGTCAACACTACCGTCAAGATCCCGGATGATCTCAATCATTTTATTCATTTTACCGTCAGTACCAATTCGCTCAATTTTATAATACTGCCCCATCAGCTCTATGGTTACTTCATGGTTCCTGGCCGATGAGCCAAGGCTAATCCCCACAACACGCTTCAAAATATAATCGCTCCCTTCACTGCTACTTCAGTACCTGCTTCAATGTATCTTCCAGGCGTTTCTGATCAAAGTGCCGATCCTCATCAATTGGTGATGGCCCCAGCTTAAGGTGGATTATCTCTATATCCAGCAAAGCATCTGCCAGCTGATACCATTTTTCCGATGTAATCATAATTAAAACGTCGAAGTGGCGCAGCCGGGCTACCAGCTCCAGGACCCGGTTAAAAAAATCAAGAGCCTGCTGATCTTTGACCATTGCCCAGCGTTCATTGTTGTTTAGGATTAGATGAAAATCAAGACCGAATTCACGGCAAAGTGCAGTTATGCTGTCCGCATTAGCCAGTGGAAATCCGATAACTGCCAGGCGGTTACCTTTGCGGACCTCTCCAGCTGCTTCAAGGCGGGAAACAAAGCTGCGATCGAGTTGCAGTCTTTTAGCCGTTTCCTGCTGGGAATAACCCTGTTCCCGCAGCTCTAAGGTCTGCCCGACCAGGCGGACTGCTTTATCCAGGCTTACCAGTTTATCACCAATCCTGTAGAGACGTTCAGATTGCATGGCAGTCCTCCGATTGTGCACAGCTCTGTGCCCAAATCAATTCTACTATTATTTTAACCGGGTGGCAATGGCCGGAATAAGCAAGATAATATTAGCTGCTGTTCGATCGGAGAAGGTCTTTCATGATTTCTTCTAATTCTTCATAGGTATTTACACGAACCAGCTGCTGTCTTGCTGCTGATGCGCCTTTCAATCCTTTGACATACCATGCGGCATGGCGGCGCATTTCCCTGGCAGCAATGCTTTCTCCCTTAAAGTCGCTTAGCAACTTAAAGTGTCGTAAAACCATCTCAACAATTTCCTCTGCCCCGGGTGCTTCCAGCTCTTTTCTTTCCTGCAACCAGACCAGGATAGACTTGAAAATCCAGGGATTTCCACGAGCCGCCCGGCCCACCATTATTCCGTCACAGCGGCTGTAGTTTATCATTTCTTCAGCTTTTTGAGGCGAATCAATATCACCGTTACCGATAACCGGTATGGTAAGTTTTTCTTTGACTTCCTTGATTATTTTCCAGTCAGCATTTCCCCTGTAACCCTGTTTCACCGTTCTACCGTGAACTGTAACTACCTTAATTCCGTTTTCTTCTGCCAGGAGGGCAATCTCAGCAGCATTGATGCTGTTTTGATCCCAGCCCGTTCGTATTTTTACAGTTACCGGGCAGGTAACAGCTGCAGCAACCTTCCTGAATATATCGCGACAGAGAGCGGGGCTTCGCATCAAGGCGCCACCATCACCATTGCGGATAATTTTAGGGGTAGGACAGCCGAAATTCAGATCGATAAAGTCGGGCTCATAGTCCTCGATAATGCGTGACCCTTCTGCCAGGATTTCCGGATCTGACCCAAAAAGTTGAAAACCAATCGGTCGTTCCCGATCGGTAAAAAATAAGAGAGATCTGTTGCGCCTGTTGCTATAAACAAGGCCCTTGGCGCTGATCATTTCGGAGTAAACCAGGGGACAGCCCTGCTCTTTAACCAAAACCCGGAAGGGATGATCGGCTACACCGGCCATCGGGGCCAGGGCTAATCCGGGGCTAATATTTATAGAACCAATTGTTAGCTGCAATTGCATGCTCTCTCCAGTTTTTTCTAATAAACAGTAGTAAATGTGTGGTTTTCTCAACAGGCAACAGCAGTAAAATCAACGGAGTACTATGCACCTAAGCCAAGGTCGCGGGAACGGCGCTGGCTAATCATGTCAACAAAAGCCTCTAAACGCGTTTGTATGCCGGCAGCACCGGTCTGCTCATCGATAAAGAGAGTTAATACCGGGATACCATAATCTTTGCTAAGCTGCGGTACAAGGCTTTTGGCCACAATTTCCGGAATGCAGGAAAAAGGAGCCAGTTGCACCACACCATCGAAACCCTGTTTTGCATAGCGAATGATATCACCGACACTGTTCTGCCCATGCCCACCAACCTTTTGCGCAAGATAGGGCACGGCCAGTGTTCGACTGCCCATATCGCCCTTAGTGGAAAGGACATCATGCCGGGCATAGCTGGTCAGGTAAATTGAACGGCGCGCTTCCACACCCATATGTCCCAGCTGTTCTTCAAGGAAAAAGTTAGCAAAAGGTTCCAACTGAACATAAATCTCGCCGATGATGCCGACCTTCAATACTTCTTTTTCACTGTCGTGAGGTACGTCACGTATAATTTGACGAGCTGCTTCACCCGCTTCTTTAATTTCCCGCTCCGACTTAACCTGCCTCATCATCCGGTAAGCCTGGTCAAAAGCCCGGGAAGTCGAACCCGGCTTATACTCACGAGGCCTGATCTGTTGGGCCAGCATTTCAAGATCATCCAGTACGGCTAATTTTTTATAGCACTTCTTAAATGAACGCCATAAGTAACCCCAGGAATGCGGAGCCTTGGTTTTTTTAAGCTGACGAATGAAATGGCCTGGCTTTCTCAAAGGCGGCCAGAAAAAGATAAAGTCAAAATCATAGCCTAAATCTTTCAAGATTCGGTTATGCAGTTCACCGTAAAGGCCTGCCCTGCAAGGGCCATAGCCACCACCGCTCATCAGGGTATCGGCGCCCCTTTTCAGGCCTTCAATATACGTGCCGAGCACAATTTTAAAGGGTATGCAGGCAAACTCGGGAGCATATTTAGCCCCCAGCGACAAAGTTTGCCGGGAAGGTCGATCAGGTGTAACCGGTTCATGACCCAGGTCTTCCAAAAGCATCTCAATTATCGGGGTTAAAGTCCCCATATGTCCATAAGTTACTTTCATCACTGTCACCTTCCAAGTGAAGCCTGAAAATCAGCTCAGGTACTTTCTGGCCAGCTTTTTGAAAAATTCTGTTTTAAAGTGGAGACTGTCAATATCGGTGCGTTCATTTCTGCCATGGACAGTTGTCCTCAGTTCAGGATCAAAGCCTTCAGCCATGTGCCCGACACCATAGGCAGGAATACCGGCACTGCGAATGTACTTTGAATCAGTAGAACCGGCAGAAATAATCGGCAGGCAGAGCGCTTTAGCGCCGGCCATTTCCAGGGTTGTCTCTTCCATCAGCTTATAGAACTTCTCGTTGGAACTGGAAAAGGTTGGCGCACGGTACTCGGTAAATTCTATTTCAATATCCTTACTAATGATCAGACGCAGCTCGGATTCAACATATTCACAGTCCTGTCCGGGCAATATTCTGATATCAATCTCTGCTTCGCAGTAGTCGGGAACAATATTGGTTTTCGTGCCTCCGCTGATGATATTTGGGGAGAGGGTCATTCGGGTCATAGAACGCAAAGATTCTAGAAAAGAACGATCAAAGGGCAGCTGTTCAAGAAGTTCATCAACCTGATCAGGCTCAATTGAGTCAATTTTTACCCCGGAGAGGTTCGCCAGGTTTTTTAAAAGCTTTTTAACTTCAGGGATGAGAATCACTTCGGACCGGTAGTTATTAAGACGGCTTACCGCCCTGGAAATTTTGACAACAGCATTATCAGCCAGGGTAGGAATTGAACCATGTCCCGACTTGCCGTGGGCTTTCAATTTGCACCAGGCAGTGCCCTTTTCTCCAACCTGCAGGAAATAGAGCATTCGGCCATCCAGAATAATCGGATGGTCGGCACCCTCATTTACAGCATAATCTGCTTCGATTAAATCTGAATGCTTATCGGTCAGGTATCCTGCACCCAGGCGGCCACCTGCTTCTTCATCGGCCACGGCAGCGATAATTAGTTCTCCCTGCAAAGACGAGTTTTCTTCAATCAGCTGAAGCGCTGAAGAAACCTGGGCTGCCAGCAGATCTTTGCAGTCAAGGGAACCTCTGCCATGAACAACACCATCCTTAATTTCACCGGAGAAAGGTTCAAAATCCCAACCATCTCCCGCAGGAACTACGTCAGAATGAGAAAGGTAAAGTAGTTTTTTCGAGCCGGACCCAAGCCTGGCAATAAAACTGCTTCGCCCTTTTTCAGGTTCAACAATTTTAATGTTTGCACCGGTATTTTCAAATAGCTTCTTTAAATACTCAGCAACAGCATATTCATTTCCGGGTGGATTGGTACTATCAATACGGACCAGGTCACTTAAGATTTGTTCAGGAGCAGGGGGCATTTTTGTTTCCTCCTTAGGAAAACCGGGGGGTTATCCAAAATTGTACTTACCTAATTAGCTGACCTCTTTTACCAGGTGACAGGACGCATAGTGATCAGGGCCCACTTTTTTAAGCACCGGCACAACTTCCGAGCACATCTTTTCCGCGATGGGGCAGCGGGTATGGAAAGTGCAGCCCGGAGGCGGATTCGAAGGACTGGGCACATCGCCTTTGAGAATAACCCGTTTTTTTTGTATGTCCGGGTTCATGGAAGGGACAGCTGAAAGCAAGGCCTGGGAATAGGGGTGCATCGGAGAAGAATAGAATTCCTTCTTAGCGGCATCTTCAACTACCCGGCCCAGGTACATAACTCCGACCCGATCAGCTATATGTTTAACTACACTTAAATCGTGGGATATAAATAAGAATGTAAGGCCAAATCTTTCCTGTAAATCCTCTAAGAGGTTAACAATCTGGGACTGGATGGAAACATCAAGCGCAGAAATTGGCTCATCAGCCACTATAAACTGCGGTTCAAGGACAAGGGCCCTGGCTATACCGACCCTCTGCCGCTGCCCGCCGGAAAACTCATGGGGGTAGCGCCGGTAATGATAGGAATCCAGTCCACATACCTTTAAGATTGACTCCACCCGTTCACGTCGCTCATTGCCGCTGGCTATTCCGTGCACTTCCAGCGCCTCACCGATAGCTTCCCCTATACTCATACGCGGATTTAGTGAGCTGTAAGGATCCTGGAAAATGATCTGCATTTCCCTGCGCAAATTGCGCAGTTCCTCTTTAGTCATGGCCATAACATCACGGCCTTTAAAAACTATTGAACCGGCCGTCGGCGTAAGCATCCTCAAAATGCTCATGCCGGCAGTCGATTTGCCGCAGCCTGACTCCCCAACCAGACCGTAAGTTTCACCGGACTTAATGCGCAGATCTATACCGTCAACAGCTTTAACATGACCCGCAAGGCGGGAAAAAACTCCCGTCTTAATAGGAAAGTATTTTTTCAGTCCTTCAACTTCAAGAATTGGTTCAGGGGTTGCCATTTATGTCATCCCTTCAGTTTTCTGTTTTTGGTATAGCCAGCAGCGGACAAGGTGTTTGGGCTGCGACTCTATAAGATCGGGGGTCTCCCGGCGGCAGATATCCATAACCTCCGGGCAGCGTGGATTAAAAGCACATCCCCCGGGCATTTCGGAAGGATTGGGAACAGAACCGGGGATATATGCAAGAGTTTCCTTCTCTTCTTCAAGAACCGGCTTAGATTTAATCAGGCCTGCTGTGTAAGGGTGTAGAGGTTTATTAAACAAACTCCTGACATCAGTGTTCTCAACGACTTTCCCGGAATACATTACCACCACATAGTCAGCCATCTCGGCAATAACACCCAGATCA
>SLBE01000115.1 GCA_007126465.1 Syntrophomonadaceae bacterium
CTGGTGAAAGGTGCCGCAGGGCAGGCACTACAGAATATGAACTTGATGTTTGGATTTCCTGAAACTACGGGCCTTGGTCAGACGGCGCAATAGCTTTTAAATCCAGCGCCTGGTGGGAATTATTATTTGTTAAAAGCAGTTTAGTTTTTTGAATGGAGGATTAAAGATGAGCGGTCAAAAACAATGGGAAAAAGTTGAAAACAGGAGTATAACGCTGGCCAAAGGATTTCAGGCCGGGGGAATTGCGGCCGGAATTAAAAATGAAAAAAAAGATATAGCGGTTATTTACAGTGAAAAAGAGGCAGTGGCCGCAGGAGTATTTACCCGCAACCAGGTTAAAGCTGCACCGGTTTATCTTTGCCAGGAACACCTGGAAAATCCAATCCAGGCAGTGGTTATAAACAGCGGTAATGCTAATGCCTGTACCGGAGAGCAGGGAACAAAAGATGCCCGACTTATGGCTGAGAAAACAGCAGAAGCTACCGGTTTAAAGCCGGGAGAAGTAATGGTTAGCTCTACCGGGGTAATCGGTGTACCCATGCCTATGGATAAAGTCATCGGTGGTATTGTTCAGGCAGCTGCTGCCCTGGGCGCTGGTGAGGAATATGACCTGGCTGCCGCGCAGGCTATAATGACTACTGACACGGTAACAAAGCAAACAGCTTTTCGCTGCAGCACTAACGATGGAGAATTTCATCTGGGAGGTATTGCCAAGGGCTCCGGTATGATCTGCCCTAACATGGCGACGATGCTGGCCTTCCTGACAACTGATGTGAAAATTGAACGCTCCCTGCTGCAGGAGCTTTTTGCAGAGGCCTCTGACAAATCGTTTAACTCCATTACAGTAGACGGAGATACTTCTACCAATGATACAGCTTTAATTCTGGCCAATGGTTTAGCCGAAGGAATAGAGATCACCAGGGAGAGTAAATACCTGCCTGTTTTTAAAGAAATGCTGATCGAACTCTGCCAGGAGTTGGCCAGGAAGATTGTTGAAGATGGTGAAGGCATAACCAAGGTTATAACTTTAAACATCAGAGGATTAACTGATGAAAAAAGCGGTCGGGTGATGGCTTTAAGTGTCCTTAATTCGCCGCTGGTTAAGACGGCTTTCTATGGTGAAGACGCCAACTGGGGCCGGATCCTTGCTGCGCTTGGTTATTCAGGGGTTACATTCGACCCGGATAAGGTTGACATATATATCGGACCATACCAGGTGGCTGCAAACGGCGGTTCTGTTCCATTCAGCGAAGAAAAAATGAAAGACGTCCTTAAGAAGAGGGATATTCCGGTCCTAATAGACTTGAAAAATGGACAGGATGAAGTTACGGCCTGGGGCACAGACATGAGTCATGAATACATTAGCATTAACGCAGATTACAGGAGTTAATGGAAAGCAGGGGATAATATGAACCAGGAAGCTCTTAAAAGTATACCTAAAGCAGAAGTATTGATTGAAGCTTTGCCATACATGCGGAATTATACCGGGAAGTATTTTGTGATCAAATACGGCGGTCAGGCGATGGTTAGCCCGGAATTAATGGAATCGGTAATACTTGATATGATTCTTTTAAAGTATATAGGGGTTAAGCCGGTCCTGATCCATGGTGGAGGAAAAGAAGTTAACCAGGTTATGAACAAACTGGGGAAAGAAGCCCTTTTTGTTAATGGCCTGCGTGTTACTGATGATGAAACCATGGAAATTGTTGAAATGGTTTTAAATGGCAAGATCAATCAGCACATAGTCAGCCTTTTTAACCAGCATGGCGGCAGGTCGGTAGGCTTCAGCGGAAGAGATGGCCAGATTCTGCAGGCCAGGCGAATGGAACCACAGGTGGTTAACGGTAATCCTGAAGATAAGGTTGATTTAGGACGGGTCGGTGAAATAATCCAGGTGAACCCTGAATTGATCAACACGGTCAGTGATAACGGTTATATTCCGGTCATATCTTCAATTGCGTCTGGTATCAACGGGGAGAGTTTAAATATTAATGCCGATCATGCCGCCGGTGAAGTTGCAGTATCTCTTAAAGCTGAAAAACTGATTGTCTTAACCGATGTTGAAGGAATATACCGGGTAACGGATAATGAACAGCAATTTATTTCTTCTGTCAGCCGGGGTGAGATCAGGGCTATGATTATGAATGGTGAAATCAGCGGCGGGATGATACCCAAGGTTGAGTCCTGCCTGATGGGCCTGGATGGCGGAGTAAAGCGAACCCATATAGTAGATGGCAGGGTTCCACATTCCCTGATCCTGGAGATATTTACCGATGCCGGCATTGGCACCATGGTCACCCAGTAGAATATAAGGAGGGTTGAAATCAATGAAAAAAACGCAGGATTTAGAAAAACGCTATATCATCAATACTTACAACCGCCAGGCCGATACCACTCCATGCCTTGTCAGGGGAGCAGGCTCATATGTCTGGGATGAAAAAGGTAATAAATATCTTGATTTACTTGGCGGACTGGCCGTTAATGTAGTTGGACATTGCCATCCACAGGTAGTTGAGGCGATCTGTGAGCAGGCCGGAAAACTGATTCACACTTCTAACCTCTATTATGGCGAACCCCAGGCTGAATTGGCCCGGGTGTTAGTCGAGAACAGTTTGCCGGATGGTAAAGTATTTTATGCTAACAGCGGCGCTGAAGCAAATGAGGCAGCGATAAAGCTGGCCCGTAAGCACAAAGAAAGTCGTTTTAAAATAATTACTGCTGAAAAATCTTTTCATGGCCGGACCATGGCAACAGTAACTGCAACGGGGCAGCCAAAATATCACCAACCCTTTGCCCCGGTTGTGGAAGGTTTTTCTTACGGAATGTTCAATGACCTGGAATCATTTAAAGGCCTGGTCGATAGCGAAACTGCAGCGATTATGATCGAGCCGATTCAGGGTGAAGGTGGAGTTCATGTTGCTAAGGAATCTTTTATCAGGGGCTTAAGAGAACTGTGTGATCATGAAGAAATTTTGCTGATTTTTGATGAAGTGCAATGTGGAATGGGCCGTACGGGTAAACTCTGGGCCTATGAAAACTACGGGGTGAAACCCGATCTGCTTACGACAGCCAAGGGGCTTGGCGGTGGTATGCCGATCGGAGTGATGATTGCAGCAGAAAAATTTTCAGAAGCTTTACAGCCTGGAGATCACGCTTCAACTTTTGGCGGCAATCATGTTGTATGCAGTGCTGCCCTGGCGGTTTTCGATCTTATTCTTGGGAATGGTTTTTTAGAAGATGTGAGCAGAAAAGGGACGATTATTCAGCAGGAAATGGAAAGCTGGATTAAAGAATTTCCGGAACTGTTCAAAGAATACAGGGGCCAGGGTTTAATCTGTGCCCTGGAATTAAAAAAACCGACTGCAAAGGATATCTTGGCAAAATGCGTTGAATCAGGACTGCTGATCAACGCCATAGGCGATACAACTATTCGTCTGCTTCCTCCCCTAAACATTAGCGAAAGTGAGCTGATGGAGGGCTTGGGAATATTAAAAAACATTGCAGTGGCAGTTCATGAATAAATATTTAGTTTTAGTTAGTTTGTACAGGTTATTAGCAGCTAAGTCAAACGGAGGCGATTTTTAATGGCAAAAGAAAAAGTGGTACTGGCTTACTCTGGAGGATTGGACACTTCGGTTATTGTCAGGTGGCTCCAGGAAGAATATGACTATGAAATTATTGCCCTAACGGCAGACGTAGGGCAGGGTGAGGGTGAACTGGAAGGGCTGGAAGAGAAAGCTATAAGAACGGGAGCTTCCCAAATATTTATTGAAGATATTAAAGAAGAGCTGGTCAGGGATTATATTTTTCCCATGGTGCGTTCAGGGGCTGTTTACGAAGGTAAATATCTTTTGGGAACAGCAATCGCCAGGCCAGTTATCGGTAAAAAATTGGTGGAAATTGCTGAAAAGGTCGGAGCAACAGCAATAGCCCATGGCGCTACCGGTAAGGGCAACGACCAGGTTCGTTTTGAGTTTGCTGTAAAGGCATTAAATCCTTACCTGAAGATAGTTGCTCCCTGGAGGGAGTGGAATCTGCGTTCACGTACTGATTGTATTAATTATGCCTGTCAGTACAATATACCAATCCCGGTAACCGCAGAAAAGCCTTACAGCATAGATCGAAATATCTGGCATATCAGTTTTGAGGGAGGAGTGCTTGAGGATCCGGCCAGGGAACCGGATCGCGACATGTTCAGGTTGACCTGCGATCCCCAGGATGCACCGGATGAGCCCGAAGCGCTTTCAATCAGCTTTGAACAAGGAACACCCTATGCCGTTAACGGGAAAAAACTAGAACCTGTTACCCTGGTGGAAGAGTTGAACCGTATTGCCGGTAAACACGGCATTGGTAGGGTTGACCTGGTAGAAAACCGCCTGCTGGGTATGAAGTCCCGGGGTATTTATGAGACTCCCGGGGGGACCCTGTTATCCTTTGCACATCGCGAATTAGAACAGTATACTCTGGACAGGGAAACTTATCATTACAAAGAAGTTATCGCGCTGAAGTATGCAGAAATGATTTATTATGGCCTCTGGTTTACTCCTTTACGTGAGGCGCTGGACAGCTTTGTAACTGCCACCCAGAAGACAGTGACCGGGACAATAAACATGAAACTTTACAAGGGTAATATGTTTGTAACCGGCAGGGAATCTGAACATACTCTTTACAATCCTGAAATAGTTACTTTTGAAGCTGACGAGCTGTTTAATCAGAAAGATGCTGAAGGGTTCATAAATCTCTACGGGTTACCGCTTAAGGTTAAAGGATTGATGGACTGGCAAAAAAAACAGATTCTTAGAGAGGTGAAGAAAAGCTGAAAAAGCCATGGCAGGGTCGTTTTACAAAAAATACTGCAGAAACAGTTCTGCATTTCACTTGTTCTTTGCCCTATGACAAGCGATTGGCTTTCTGTGATATCCAGGGCAGTTTAGCCCATGTTGAAATGCTGGCTGAAAAGGAAATAATCAGCATCAAAGAATCAAATATGATCATAGCGGGCCTGAAAGAAATCCAGGAAGAGCTGGTAGAAGGCGCTTTTCCTTATGATCTCGAATTCGAAGATATTCACATGAATATTGAGAAGCGGCTTACTGAGAAGATTGGACCGGTTGGCGGCAAACTGCATACCGGCCGCAGTCGAAATGACCAGGTGGCCCTGGATATGCACCTTTATATGAAAGAAGAAATAGGTGTCATTGATAACTTTCTTTTGCAGCTTCAGGAAACACTGATCGAACTTGCCGAAAGGTATCGGGTTGAAATTATTCCCGGTTATACTCATCTGCAGAGAGCACAACCTGTGCTGTTGAGTCACCATTTGCTATCTTACTTCTGGATGCTGAAAAGAGATCGTGAGCGCCTGGCCGGCGTATTTGAACGAGTTGATTTAATGCCGCTTGGCGCAGGCGCTCTTTCCGGAACCGGCTTTCCGATTGATCGGCAGATGGTTGCCGATAAGCTTGGCTTTTCTAAGCTTTATGAAAATAGTATGGATGCTGTAAGTGACCGGGATTATGTCATCGAATTCTTATCGTTTTCCTCCATTTTAATGATGCATTTAAGCCGGTTGTGCGAAGAATTGATAATGTGGAATTCAGCCGAGTTTGGTTTTATAGAGCTGGACGATGCCTATACAACAGGCAGCAGCATGATGCCGCAAAAAAAGAATCCTGATGTGGCAGAACTTATTCGCGGCAAAACCGGTCGTGTTTACGGCAGCCTGTTCTCTATTCTAACTGTAATGAAAGGCCTGCCCCTGGCTTATAACAAGGATATGCAGGAAGATAAGGAAGGACTTTTTGATACAATTGATACACTGAAAGCCCTTTTGCCGCTTTTAGCAGAAATGCTTGAGACGATGGTGGTAAATAGTGATAGGTTGAAGCAGGCGGTAGACGATGATTACCTCTGCGCAA
>SLBE01000102.1 GCA_007126465.1 Syntrophomonadaceae bacterium
GCAAGAAGCTTGAATCTCACCTGGGTGAAAAAATAAAATTGCGGGCTAACCGCGGTCGGCGCAAGACCTACGAAAAAGAAGGGGTTTTGGAAAGCACCTACCCTTCTATATTTATTGTCAAAGTCAAGGAAAATAACTACTTTCAAAGACTGTCTTTCAGCTATGCTGATGTATTAACAGAAACGGTGGAGTTAAGTTTTGATGAAGGCGAATTGCGCCGGACAGTAGGTTTGTAAAAGGTTTCTTGCCTGATTATTAAAGTAGTTCTATTTATTAACCGGATATTCTATCCGGTTTTATTTTTTTCTAATTGTTAAGATATGGATCCTAAAGCAGGATTAATTTAAACAGTGTAGAATAGCGGTTTATAAGCTAACTGTAGGGTTAAGAACTGTTTTGCAGGAGGGATAACATGAAAGCACTGCTTGTTGTTGATATGCTGGTTGATTTTATTGATCCAAAAGGAGCTTTATACATTGGGTCAGTTGCAGAAAGCCTGGTTGATAATGTACGGAAAAGGCTCGAAAAGTACCGCTCCAGTGGTGATATGGTTATCTATATTTGTGATCGCCACGTTGAGGATGATCGGGAATTTGAAATGTTTCCCCCTCATAGCCTGGAAGAAGCTGCCGGCAGCGAGATTGTTGCCAGCCTTGCTCCCCGGGAAGGTGAGCGGATTATTCCCAAAAGGAGATTCAGTGCTTTTTTTGGAACGGACCTGGATTTGACCCTGCGGGAAAAAGGTATTAACGAGATTGAATTGGCCGGTTGTGTAACAAATATATGCATCCTTTATACATCAGCAGATGCCAGAGCATTAAACTATGAAGTCACTGCCCATAAAAATGCCGTTGCCAGCTTCAATCCGGAAGCTCATCAGTTTGCATTACAGGAAATGGAAAAAACTTTAGGCGTTAATATACTCTAACAACCCTGGAGGAACTAAATGAAAACAACCGACATAGTAACTCTTAAAGATATCGCAGCAATGGAAGTTGAAGCTAAAGGCAGGTTTTATTCTGCTACCGCGGAGGAAATTGAGCGGGGATTAACAAGTGATATTTATTTTGTCCGAACACGCGATCTTTTAGGGTCGCTGAATCTTGCCGAAACTGTAGTAACCGCTGAAATCTTTACTTCAAAAGATGGGATTATGGCGGGAATGGATGAATCTTTACACCTCCTCAGTGATCGCAACCTGGATATTTGGGCCTTGCCTGAAGGGTCCGAAATGAAGTCCCGGGAAGTCGTAATGCGCATAAAAGGTCGTTATAGCGACTTCGGGGTTTTTGAAACACCGCTACTTGGAATACTTGCCAGTTCAAGTGGGTGGGCAACGGCAGCCCGGACTTGCAAAGAAGCGGCCGGGGATAAAACCCTTGTCTGTTATGGAGCCAGGCATCTGCACCCGGCGGCTGCACCTGTGATGGAAAGGGCTGCTGTCATTGGTGGGGCTGATGCCTGCAGCTGTATTCTCGGAGCGCTGCTGCTGGGGCGCGCCCCTGTGGGGACCATCCCTCATGCTGCTTTTTTGATAATGGGTGATACAGTGGAGCTGGCTAAGGCATATGATCGTTTTGTTCCCGAGGATGATCCCAGGATTATCCTGGTGGATACATTTAAGGATGAAGCCGAGGAAGCCTTGAGAGTAGCGGAAGCTCTTGGAGACAGGCTGAGCGGAATCAGGCTTGATACGCCTGGTGAAAGAGGGGGAGTTACAGCAGGTTTGGTTCGTGAAACCAGGGCCCGTCTTAACCAGGCCGGATTTGAGAAGGTGCAAATTGTGGTTTCCGGAGGCCTTAAACCTGAAAGGATAACAGCGCTGGCTGAGGCCGGAGCGGATGCTTTTGGCGTTGGCAGTTTTATTGCTCGTTCACCGGCTATAGATATGACGATGGACTTGAAAGAGATAAATGGTAACTCTGTAGCCAAGCGAGGGCGAATTCCTGGGATAACCGACAATCAGCGGTTAATCAGAGTTGACTGAAGATGAGTCGAACACTGGTCTTAAAAGCCCGGGCAAAAATTAACCTGGGTCTCTCTGTCATTGGCCCCAGAGCTGATGGGTTTCATCAGCTGGAGACTGTTATGCAGCAGATATCTCTTCACGATACCCTGTTATTTGAACCATGCACTGCAGGTAATACCTGCACTCTTTTATGCAGCAAACCTGAGATTGACGGTCCAGGTAACCTGGTTAGCAGGGCGGCAGAATTGCTTAAAGAGCAGGTTCGCGCTAAACTGCCCGGGGTCAGGGTGACGCTTTATAAAAATATACCTGTAGCTGCAGGTCTTGCCGGTGGTAGCAGTGACGCTGCGGCTGCCCTAACGGGGCTAAATCAATACTGGCAGCTTGGTTTGAGCAGCGAGAGGCTTATTGAACTGGCTGAAAAGCTGGGTTCAGATGTGCCATTCTGTCTGAGTGGCGGAACTGCCCTGGCACGGGGTAGGGGTGAACAGTTGGAGCAGCTGCCCCTGCTTCCTTTTTTTTGGGTTGTCTTAGCCCTTCCACGGGGAGTTGAATTTTCAACTGTTGAGGCATACCGAAAATTTGATCGCAGCCAGCTTGGCAAACCGGACTTGACACCACTGGTGCAGGCTGTTAAGAATAGATCCAGGGCAGATATAGCCGGTTGGCTGAAAAACTCTTTCACCAACACTCTTGAAACTGCTTTTTTGCCGGGGTCCGGGATAGTCAAAGCTTTTAAAGAAAGCCTGCAGCTATATGGCTTGAACCCGGTATTCTCGGGTAGTGGGCCTACCCTTTTTATGTTGACTGAAAGCTATGCTGCTGCCGGCAGCATAGCAAGGGTAGTAGAAGAGCTGGGTGGAATTTCTTATTTGTGCTGGACTTCAGGTGAAAACCATCTTACAGGTGAGAGTGGGGACTGATAAAATGATTGATGCAGTAGTGTTGGCCGGAGGTGGAAAGCCGGAGCCCCTGACAGAGCAGGAAGGGGTATCCAATAAGGCTTTTATAAAGCTTCATAATAAGCCTATTATCGCTTATATTCTTGATGCCCTGCATCAGGCTGGTTCAATTGACAGAATTATTGTGGTAGGTCCGCAAAAAGAACTTGAGGACCTAAATGAGAAGGACTTCTTTGATATTGTCGCAGAGCAGGGCAGCATGCTCGATAACCTTGCGGCAGGGTTTGAATTAGCTGACACTGAAAAACCCTGTCTCGTTGTTACAGGCGATATACCTCTTATTAATGCTGAGGTGATAGATCAATTTTTAGAGCTCTGCAATCCTCTTGAACATGATTTGTACTATCCGGTTCTTACCCGTGAAGCCTGCCTGGAACGTTTTCCGGAAACAGAGAGAACCTATGTCCGTCTAAAAGAGGGCCATGTTACCGGTGGAAATATCGGCCTTGTCAGGCCGGCCTGGTTTTTAGATAACAAGGACCGGCTGGAAATGTTTATTTCTTATCGCAAAAAACCCCTTAAGTTATTAAGAATCCTTCCAATCTCTCTTGGTATTAAATACCTGCTTAAAACACTCTCAATAAAGGACCTGGAATATCATCTTTCACGACTTCTGTTTTTGAAGGCAAAGGCAGTGATTTGTGATTGTGTGGAAATAGCGGTTGATGTTGATAAAATTAGTGACCTGGAAATGGTTAAAAAAGCAATTATGTAAACTAAGCCTACCTAATATTCGCACCGATAGATGTAAAAAAACGCAACGATCTGCAATTGGCATTCTTTGCGAAATATTTTATACTTAACAAATATTGAGTTTGTGCAGAAAAAATAGTCTTAACAAAGGCAATTTTTTATAAATTAGATTTTTTCGGTCTTGATAAGTGAATCTTTTCCTATTTCAGCAGGACTTGCCTTTAAGTTGTCGAAGTTGTTAGATAAACAATAATAATTGTTATTATTACTTCATTTTTGAGAGGTGGGGGTCTCTATGGAAGTGACTGATGTCCGCATCAGGAGGTTAGCTCAGGAAGGTAAAATGCGCGCTATTGTATCGATCACGATAAGTGATAAGTTTGTTGTTCATGATGTCAGGGTAATTGAAGGCAATAACGGTCTATTTGTTGCAATGCCCAGCAAACGGACACCAAATGGTGAATTTCGAGATATTGCACATCCCATTAACGCTGAAACAAGGGCAATTATCCAGGATGCTGTTTTGAACGTGTATCAAAAAGAGGTATCGGAAACCCTGCTTGAAGCGTAATTTTTAACCTTTGCCCTGTCTGTGCCGACTGCAGTATAATAAAAGCATAGTTATAACACAGGAGGGTAACAGATGAACCAGCTATGGGCTGTAGTTTTGGCGGCAGGTGAGGGGAAAAGAATGCATTCAGATCTGCCCAAAGTGCTTCACCATCTTTGCGGCAGGCCAATGTTAAGCTATATAACAGGTAGTGCCTCAGAACTTACGGATAATGTTTTAATAGTTGTCGGCCATGGTGCTTCCCAGGTTCAGGAGCTTTATAAAAACAAGTATAGCTTTGTCTTCCAGGAACAGCAGCTTGGAACAGGACATGCTGTTTTACAATCCCTCGACAGCCTTCCCTCAGAGGGAACTCTACTGATTCTTTGTGGTGACACACCCCTTCTTACAACTGAGCATTTAAAATCTTTACTAAGCCGACATAATGAAAATGCTGTAACTGTTGCAACAACCAATCTGCCGGATCCATCCGGGTACGGCAGGGTTATTCGTGATGACAGCAACAGGGTAAAGTGCATTATTGAAGACAGGGATGCATCAAAACAGGAAAAGAAAATTAGTGAAATTAATACCGGAACTTACTGTTTTGATCTTCACCTGCTCAGGGAGTATCTGCCCCGGCTTTCAACTGACAATGCCCAGCAGGAATATTACCTGACGGATGTTGTTTCCCTGCTCTACAGGGATGGCTATAAAACGGGGGCTTATGTTATTGACGAGAACAGGGTTGGCCTTGGCATCAATAACAGGGCTCAGCTTGCTGAAGCTGCAGTATTGATGAGAGAAAAAATTAACCACAGGCTAATGATGCAGGGTGTAACTATGGTAGACCCCGGCAGCACCTATATTGATTATGATGTCACTATAGGCCCGGATACGACCCTGCTGCCCAATTGTGTTATCGAAAAGGGCACAACTGTGGGCAAGGGCTGCCTGATAGGGCCGAACAGCCATTTGAGGGGAGTAAAAGTTGAAGAAAAGGCTGTCATCAGCCAATCTCACCTTGAAGGGGTAACCGTGAAAGCCGGGGAACGAATAGGACCTTTCGATTGCCGTATTTCCGAGAATAGTGAGAATTGTTGAAAATAGCCTTCAGGCAGGAAAAATGGATTGTGAAATAGAACAAAGCCTGTAAGTACAGAATCCAGCTGCAGGAGGGTGAATGGTGGTAAACGGAGAAGAACTGAAGATATTTTGTGGTAGCGCAAACCGCGAGTTGGCGGTTGAAATAGCTGACTATGTCGGTGTGCCTCTTGGTGATTGTGAAGTAAGCCGTTTTGGTGACGGTGAGATATCCATCAGCATCAGGGAAAGCGTACGCGGAACTAATGCATTTCTGATTCAGCCGCTATGCGGACCGATTAATGAAAGTATCATGGAGCTTTTGATTATTATTGATGCTTTATACAGGGCATCAGTAAAGTCATTAAATGTAGTTGTTCCATATTATGCTTATGCCCGGCAGGATCGCAAAACCAGGGCCCGGGATCCGATTACAGCCAAGCTGCTGGCAGATTTGATCACAGCAGCCGGGGCAGATCGGGTTGTAACTATGGATTTACATGCCGGACAGATCCAGGGTTTTTTCAATATTCCTGTTGACCACCTGACTGCGCTGCCGATTTTGGCCAAGTATTTTAAACAGAAACAGATTAAAAATGGGGTAGTGGTATCACCGGACCTTGGTGGCGTAACAAGGGCCCGCGACCTGGCTCACCGCTTATCTTTACCTATTGCCATCATTGAAAAAAAGCGGCCTGCCCCAAACCAGGCAGAGATAATGAACATTATCGGTGATGTTAAAGATAAAACGGCGATTTTTGTTGATGATATGATTGATACAGGTGGCACTATAGCCCTTGGCGCCCAGGCTCTCGCTGATGAAGGAGCGCAAGAAGTTTATGCATGCTGCACCCATCCTGTTTTTTCCGGTTCAGCTCTTAAGCGTTTGAGTGATTCAAACATCAATGAAGTTGTTTTCACCAATACCATTCCTGTTGACAGGGGAATGCTTAAAGGATTGCGGGATTGCTTCAGGGTTCTTTCCGTTGCTCCCCTGATTGGTGAGGCTATAATTCGGATTCACGACAAGCGTTCTGTAAGCGAACTATTTTAATAGTGTTGATTTTCCTTTCTTCCTGCAGTATACTATTGCAGAAGGAGGCTGGAATGAATGGAAAGAATGGAATTGGAAGTTACAACTAGACCCTCTTTAAGTAAAGGGGAGCGCAAACAGCTGCGCAGTGAAGATCTCGTTCCTGCCGTAATTTACGGTAGAGGAGACGATACTTTACCTCTGACAATTGACGGGCGGACCTTACGCCAGATTCTTACTACAGGAGGCAGTAACGTTCTTCTGGATCTTAAAGTCAAGTCCAAAGGTAAAAAAACCCGCCAGGAGACGGTAATGTTCAGGGATATTCAGCGGGATATCCTGGTCCAGGACCGGATTTTGCATGTTGATTTTATCAGGATTTCAATGACCGATAAAATTGATGTTTCTGTTCACCTTAACTTTATTGGAGAACCGGTTGGTACTGAAGAAGGTGGCGTGCTCTCCATGGTTACCAGGGTAGTTGACGTAAAATGTTTGCCCGGTGACATTCCGGAACAGTTTGATGTAGACATTTCCGAATTGAACATTGGTGATAGCATTACCGCTGAAAGCCTGGTTCTTGACGATGAAATTGAGCTAATCACACCACTTGAAACAACTTTGGCCCAGGTTCTTGCACCGATGTCCGAAGAGGAACTCGAGCCGGCAGTGGATGAAGAGCTTGAAGAAGGCGAAGAAGTTGAAGAAGAAGAGGGCGAGGGTGAAGAAGGCGAAGAGGAAGAGTCTGAAGAAGAAGCCGAGTAGCATACGCCCGATCTTTTTTCTGCAGTTTGGTTCTAAACAGTTTAAGAAATATTGTTAGATAATGCCCCTTTAGAAAGGGGCATTAATGTATAGAGGTGGCGGTATTGGTTAAATGTATCTAATTGTCGGTCTTGGCAACCCTTTAAAAAAATATAAAGGCAGCAGGCATAACCTTGGCTTTGCAGCTGTGGAAAAGCTTGCCGGTGTTTTGCAATCCGCAAATCCTTCACAAAAGCACCATTCCCTTTTTACGGTAAGCAGCTACGAAGGGAAAAAACTTCTGCTGGCCCAGCCTCTTACATATATGAACCGCAGCGGCCTGGCTGTCAGCGAGCTGGTAAGGTATTACAGGATCAGCCCGGAAGAGCTGCTGGTAATTTATGATGACCTGGACCTTCCTCCCGGGGCTATTCGCCTGAAAGGCAGGGGCGGAAGCGCAGGGCATCGTGGTATCCAGTCAATCATTAACAGCCTTGGCACATCAGACTTTCCCCGCCTGCGTATCGGCATAGGTAAACCTCCGCCATTTATGGAAACGCCCGATTATGTATTGCAGCCGATAACCGGCCCTGATAAAGAATTAATTGAAAGTGCCCTGGAACGCTCGGTTGATGCTGCGCTCACTTTTGTCCGCAACGGCCTTGAAACAGCAATGAATGTGTATAATCAGCAGGATAACAATCAGGGTGATTAAGTAATTAGCAGCACTGTTATTTTTGATCTCTGGATTTTTGCAGATGATAACGCAGGGCTCGGGGCGTAATGCCCAGCAGCTTGGCGGCTTTAGCCTGGTTGCCATAAGTATCTTCCAGGGCTGCTTCAATTACCCTGGTAACCATTGCATTGTTGCAGTCGTTGATGTCACTTAAGAACTGGTTAAAATCAAAGCCTTCACGAAATTTGATTTTCGATAAAAATGCTGACTCAAAGTGATCAAGCATTTCTTTAACCAGTATTGTTGATGCCAGCGGGCCTGGATCCGGTATTTCTTCTTTGGTGAGCTGATCGGATTTCTCTTTTTCTTCCCGCTTATTCCGAACCTGCGCTGCTCTGCGAACCCTCTCGGGCAGGTCTTCAACATCAATTACTTTGCCCCTGCTTAGCAGCAGCGCCTGTGCAACGGTGTTTAAAAGCTCCCGGATGTTTCCGGGCCATAAGTGTTGTTTCATGATGACAAGAGCCTCATCAGAAAATTGCTTGATCGGAAGCTGTTTGGCTTCAGATTCTTTTTTTAAGAAGTAATCTATAAACAGATTAATATCTTCGGGCCTTTCTCTTAATGGCGGTATATTCAGTGATGCAACATCAAGGCGATAGAACAAGTCTTCCCTGAACTTGTTA
The DNA here is from genome assembly GCA_007126465.1 of Syntrophomonadaceae bacterium. Classification (GTDB taxonomy): domain Bacteria; phylum Bacillota; class Dethiobacteria; order DTU022; family DTU022; genus T3SED10-7. The sequence continues at coordinate 8,397 of SLBE01000102.1, forward strand.
GCGGCAACTTTTTCTGCAAGGTTGGCATTTGTAGCGGCAATAATGCGCACGTCAACCTTACACATGTCTTCACCGCCCACCCTCTGGAATTCACCGGTTTCCAGGACCCTGAGCAGCTTTATTTGTACAGCGGCGCTGGCGGAGTCTATTTCATCAAGGAAAAGGGTTGCCCTGTTGGCCTGTTCAAAAATGCCTTTTTTTTGATGTGCTGCCCCGGTAAAGGAACCTTTCTCATGGCCAAACAGTTCGCTTTCCAGCAGGGTTTCTGTAAAAGCTCCGCAGTTAAAAGCCAGGAAAGGGCGGTCACTACGATGGCTTACAGAATGTATGTAGCTGGCCAGGACTTCCTTTCCCGTTCCGGTTTCCCCCTGGATTAAGACAGTAATATTTTTCTTGGCTATTTTGCGGGCGGCTGAAACCATACTGATCATTTTCTGACTCTTGCCAACAACAAAGCCAAGTTCTTCCTGGGCAATTATTAATTCTTCTGTATCCTTTTTAGCATCGAGGGAACGCTCCAGCAGGTTTTCCATTTCATTGATGTCAACAAAAGGTTTTTCTACGTAGTCAAAAGCGCCCAACTGTATAGCTTCAACTGCAGATTTTACCGTTGAGTAACCGGTAATGATGATTACTTCACAGCCTGGCTGCTTTTGCTTTATTTCTTTCAGGATATCCAGGCCGTTTGCGTCCGGCAGTTTTAAGTCTACCAGTGCCGTATCGAATTTATACTGCCGAAGTTTTTCAGATGCTTCCGCACCTGTATTTGCGGTAACTGCAAAAAAGCCTTTTTGTTTCAACAGGTAGCTGAAAAAATTACATACTTCCTGCTCATCGTCAACAATCAGAAACTGAGGCTGCTTTGACATCAAACTTCCTCCATAATTCCCGGCATATACTATTTAGGAATGCTATTGCTTCCCTAGCGGTAAGATTAAACTAAATGTGCTTCCCTGGCCTGCTTTTGTATCAAGATCTATGAATCCGCCATGGGCCTGGGCGATACCAAGACTGACGGACAGACCAAGGCCGGTTCCTTTACCGCTCTGTTTTGTAGTATAAAATGGGTTAAAAATTTGTGAGATGTGTTCATCCGGGATACCTTCGCCGTTATCAGAAACTTCGACGATAGAGTAATCTCCATCCGGATGAATGCGTGTTGCTATCTCAATTAATCCCTTCTGGATTTCACTGGTTCCACGCATTTTGTCTTCGACAGCATCTTTGGCATTTAGCAGCAGGTTAACGATTATTTGTTCCAGGCCGTTCATGCTGCCTGACAGCATGGGGATATCGTCGCAAAGGTTTACCTTTAATTCTATTTTGCTTTTTTCTATTTGATAAGCAGCCAGCTCCAGGGCATGCTTGACCACTTCATTTAAATTAACTTTTTCAAATGTAAATTCATCCTGCCTGGAAAAGGTGAGAAGGTTTTTAATAATCCGCTGGCAGCGGATACCACTGGTATGGATATCCTTTATTAACTGAAAATGTGGGTCCTGTGGAGATGCTTCCCGTAAAAGCAGCTGTGAATTTCCGACAATTGCTGTCAGGGGGCTGTTTAATTCATGGGCAACTCCGGCAGACATCTCACCCATTGAGGCCAGTTTAACCGAATCAATAAGCCGGGTCACATCTTTAGCATAATATGTAACTCCATAGGGTTCGTCATGTTCTGTAAAAGCGGGATAGGCAAAGATGTCAAGAACCCGGTTATTGCGAGTCCTTGACTGCTGGTATGAGGTCTGCTGTGAGTGCAGCACCTGGTCAGCAAGACAGGGGCTGCATTTTTCTTTGCGGCCATAAAACAGCTTGTAGCATTTAGTCCCGATCAGGTTGTTTTCACTTGTAGTAAAGAAATCAGCTGCCGCCTGGTTGACCCGCTGCACTTCATAGTCGCGGTTAATAAAAACAAGCAGGTCGGTTACAGCAGAAAAGGTTACTTCCCATTCACGCTTGATGTTAAGTAGTTCATCAATCTTTTCTTTCAGGGCAACATAGTATGACTTCTTGGAACTGTGGACACCGGTTAGTTTTTCAATCAGCTGTTTTTTATTTTCTATGGGCATTAATTAGCACCACCTGTCGGATTCAGGGCGGACTGGAAGATGTTAATGATGTCCTCCACTTCGGCATCCCTGGGGTTAGTGATATAACAGGCATCTTTTGTGGCATTCTTGCTTAATTCGGGGATGGAATCTTCCGGCAACCCCATTTCGGCAAGGCCAGATGGAATTCCCAGGTCAGAGCTCAGTTCCCGGACCATCTCAATTGCTTTTTCGGCTGCTTCCCGGGAAGAAAGATTGACTGTACAGGCTCCCATAGCTTCTGCAATATCCACATACTTATCTACACAGGCCATCAGGTTGTAGCGCATTACATGTGGCAGCAGGACGGCGCTGATTGTACCGATAGGCAAGTCAAGCAGTCCCCCGACCTGGTGGGTCATGGCATGGGTCAGTCCAAGCACGGCATTGGAGAAAGCTATGCCGGCATGAAGGCTGGCTTTGCCCATTGCTATTTTAGCAGCTTCATCAACCTGGCTGGCCACTGATGATCTCAAGTGGTGAGCTATTAACTTTATGGCATGCAGGGCATGAATGTCTGTCATGTCTGTAGCGGCCAGGGAAAGGTATGCTTCGATGGCATGGCTCAGGGCTTCCATCCCGGTATGAGCGGTTATTTTACTGCTAACAGTAGAAAGGATCAGGGGGTCGGTAATGGCAATATCCGGGATAAGCGACTTGGAGATGATGGTCATTTTGATTTTCCGCTGGCTGTCAGATATAATCGCGAACTGGGAAACTTCTGCCCCGGAGCCGGCGGTGGAGGGGATAACAATTAGTGGGGGGAGAGGCACGTTAATCATGTCGATCCCCTCGTAGTCGTGAATCTGGCCCTTGTTGGTGGCCAGGGTGGCGACAGCTTTTGCAGCATCTACTGCGCTTCCGCCCCCGATAGCCAGGACAGCATCGCAGCCTTTTTTTAAGTAAAGCTGCGCACCTTCTTCCACTTCATAATCGCGGGGGTTGGCTGAAAAGTCCGTCCAGACCTGGTATTCCAGGCCGGCTTCTTTAAGAAAGGATGTTACTTTATCAGCCCAGCGATACTTAACCACTCCGGGATCGGCAGCCAGGAAAACCCTGGTAGAACCAAGCCTGACGCAGCATTCACCGGCCTGGTTCAGGGAGCCCGGGCCAAAAATTATTTCGGGCGTCACAAATTTGCTTATATACATATTTGAAACCGCCTTTTGTTATGACCTGTCTTCATATATACCATTCTACTTTATTGGGTATAATTCCTTTACTGTCTGAAAAATAATTCAGGCGTCTCAAAATATCTTTGAGCCACCCGAATTATAAAATTTTAAAACTGCTCGCCTTCCGGCAAGGGCTTTTCATGACAGCAGGGCCGGCAAGTGATCCCGGTGTTTTCTTTCTATGGCAACTTCTTGCACTATTTCCGGAATTAGCCCGAAGCCGACATGGCTTTCCATAACTTTTTTACACTTTGTTCTTTGTGCTTCTGTGCAACCGCAGCTTTTAGCTTCTGCTGCAGATAATTTCTTGCCGTATGCTCCGGCACTGCAAAACATGACCCAACCGTTGAGACCGTTGTATTCCTTCCAGTTAATGCATTCAATCATCTTTTTCATCTCTCCCACTCCTTCGCTAAGTTTTAAAATCAAGTAATCTTTTAAACTCTGCCATTAAGAATAATTGTTCCGGGCATTGACGGGCGCAGGTAGCAGGTCCAGTAAGCGACAGCTACGAAGAACACTCCACCGATAATGTTGCCGATGGTTACCGGAACCAGGTTGCCCATTATAAATGTTTGCCAGGTGATGGTTTCCAGCATTACAGGTGAAACCAGGCTTTGTGCTAGTGCTGAATTTTTTACCAGCATTCCCATCGGTATGAAAAACATATTGGCGATTGAGTGCTCAAACCCGGCTGCAACAAAAGCGGTAATGGGGATCATTATAGCCAGTATTTTACTGATAGCATCTTTACCGGCCAGGGCAATCCAAACTGCCAGGCAGACCAGCCAGTTGCAGAGAATGCCGCGGAATAAAGCTTCACCCCAGGGTAAAGTAGTTTTGACGTAAGCAATACTGATAATCCTGGTGGCAATCCCTCCGTCATTAGCTTTCCAGATTCCCGAGTAGTAGAACAGCGCTACGACTACCAGGGCGCCTACAAAATTGAAGAGGTAAACCCAGAACCAGTTGCTGAGAACCTGCTTACCTGTGACCTTTTTGTCAAGATACCCTGCAACCAGGAGGTTATTTCCAGTAAACAGCTCTGCTCCTCCAAGGATGACCAGGATTAGCCCGATGGAGAAAGTTACGCCTCCAACCAGTCTGCTCAGCCCATCCCCGATATATAAAGCCAGGTCATTGGTAATGATGGTAAACATCACACCACCAAGCCCGATATATGCTCCTGCCAGGATGGCCAGCATGACCAGGGCAGGGGCAGCCAGGGCAGTTTTTTTCTCTGCTGCTCCTGAGACGGATTTTGCAATTTCCGATGGCGGGTCACAAGACAAGACTGGTGCAGCAGTTGTTATTGGTGCCGGCTGCAGTTCTGGTAGTTCTTCAGGAATAACTCCTGCACCGGTTGCATACTCCATACTCTGCATGCACTCTTTCCTTTTTTCCGGTGTGCAGCCGATTGCTCCCAGGAATTGGGGGTTTACCGGCCTGTTGAAGGCTGCCAGTTCACAGTAGCAAATGTGACCGGCAATTGAATCGTACTCATTCCAGAATGCGCACTTTTCACTCATGTTTTGAACCTCCCTTCTTTTATTCTTCCGTAATACACTATTGCAATCGGCGTGCCAACTTTTTAGAAGGGCCTGCGGAAAGTTAAAATAAAGTTCTTTAGCTTAATCAGCCATATTCAATAGCGGTTTCCTGCATAAAAGGCTGCATTTTGCAATTCAATGTTCCCTGATTGCTGAAATATCTACGGCCGGGTACTAAAAGTGACGTAAACAGGTAACCGTCTTAACCTCTTCAGGTAAATAACTGGCTTCGCTGTACAGCCTGCAAGTTGACGTATCGCAGGTGGAAAGTTATAATTTAGACCACGCAAGAGGGGTATTTGAAGATTCCCTCCTATTCTGCTGTACATAACAATCTATCACCGGGAAGTGTAACTCTTGTTAAAAGCCTTACTGGATAAGTGGGAAGTAGATGATCAGTTTATAACGCTGTCAGCAAAGCTGGCAGGTAATGGTATTGCAAAAGCTTCAGTCAGCGGCCTTGATGGAAGTGCCAGGTCCTTTTTTACGGCGGCGCTGTCCCGAAAGAGCTCTTTACCTTCACTGGTTATAACCAGCGACCTGGGGCGGGCGGAAAAGGTATATTACGACTTAAAGACTTTTTATCCCGGGCAGGTAAATCTGTTGATGCCGAGAGAGCTTTTTGTCAGCACGGATGTGGTAACACGCAGCGATGAACAGCAGCAGTCCAGGCTCGGTTTCCTGGAATGGCTTAATGCCGGGGCTGAGGGCATTTATGTTGCACCTGCGGCCGCCCTTCTAAGCAAATCACTTCCTCCTGCCTCCTGGCAGGAACTAACCATTGAAATAAAGGTAGGTATGAAATGTGACCGGGAGGAGCTGCTTGAACTGCTTGCAGGCAGAGGCTACGAACGGGTCAGCCTGGCAGAAGCAAGGGGTCAATTTAGCGTACGGGGCGATATAATTGATGTTTTCCCACCGGGCAAGCTTAAGCCAGTCCGGGTTGAGCTTTTTGACGATATCGTTGAGTCAATTCGCCATTATGATCCGGTTACGCAGCGCTCGACGGACAAAATGATTCAGTTAAGAGTTTTGCCGGCTACTGAGCTGATCGTTACTGATGATGTAAGAAGTAAAGGTGAAGAAAAAATAAAACATTACCTGGAAAAAGCATTAACCAGGTTGAATCAGAGAGGAGAAAAAGAAACTGCCGCCAGGCTAGAACAGCAGGTTTCCCATCATCTCGAGAGGCTTTCTGCTCCCGACAGCCTGGATTACCTTAGCAATTATTTCCCCTTTTACTACGGTGATGGCGCTTCCCTGGTTGATTACCTTCCCCATGATTTCCTGGTTTTTATAGAAGAACCGGAAGAAGTAGCAGGTAGCGCGGCTGATGTAAAGCGTGACTTTGATGATTACTGCAGCAGCGTGATTGCCGGGAGTGAACTGCTCCTTCCTGAAAGTGAATTACTATGGAGTTTGGAAGATCTGGTTTCACATGTGCCCTGCCCATTGGTCGGCATGGCTCTTTTCCCCGGAACAGGGGGATTGTACTCCCCGGACCAGGTTTTTACTATAGAAGCAAAGAATGCTCCTTACTATCACGGTCAATGGGATATGTTTAAAAAAGACTACCGGGGTTGGCTTGCAGATAGTTACCAGATTTACCTGGCTGCAGAGCACCGGGAAAGAGGGACTAACTTAATGAAGCAGATCTTCTCCGAAGAGGATGTAGATCTCTCAGCCGGTACGAATGTATTACCCGGCAGTCTTGAAGAAGGTTTTATCATCCCGGGTCTTAAGCTGGCAGTTTTTACTGAACGGAATCTGCTGCCCCTGAAGAAAAAGAAGCGGCGTCTTAAACAGGACCAGGGGATCAGGCTCAGCGATTACCGCGAGCTTGCTGCAGGTGATTACGTGGTCCATGAGCAGCATGGAATAGGCAGGTATACAGGCCTTGATACTCTGGAAGTCGGTGGGGGGAAAAGGGATTACCTTGTCCTAAAGTACAGGGGAACTGACCGGTTGTATATCCCCGTTGACCAGGTTGGTTTGATCCAGAAATACTCCGGTGGCGATGGTCCGGCACCCCGCCTGCACAGTTTAGGTGGGGGGGAGTGGCAGCGCCTTAAAAAAAGGGTTAACCGCTCAGTGGAAGAGCTGGCCCGGGAACTGCTGGCACTTTATGCTGCCAGGCAGGCCGCCAGAGGTTACAGTTTCGGGCCGGACCATCCCTGGCAGCAGGAATTCGAAGCAAATTTTCCTTTTGAGGAAACCCCTGATCAGCAACAAGCAATTGAAGATGTTAAAGCCGACCTGGAGAAAAGCCATCCCATGGACAGGCTTGTGTGCGGCGATGTCGGTTACGGGAAGACTGAAGTGGCAATGCGGGCTGCTTTCAAAGCAGTAATGGAAGGCAAACAGGTGGCTTTTCTTGTCCCAACAACAGTGCTGGCTCAGCAGCACTACAGAACTTTCAGGGAACGTTTTGAGGGTTTCCCGGTTAGGGTGGAACAGTTAAGCCGTTTTATTTCGCCGGCAAAGCAAAAGAATATTATTAAAGATTTAAAAGCCGGAAAGATAGATATTATCATCGGTACCCACCGTCTGCTTTCCAGGGATGTTGCATTTAGTGACCTTGGGCTTCTGGTAGTCGATGAGGAGCAGCGCTTTGGAGTGCGGCAAAAGGAAAAGATGAAGCAGCTGCGGTTAGAAGTAGACACCCTGGCCATGACAGCGACCCCAATCCCCAGGACCCTGCACTTATCACTGTCCGGGGCAAGGGACTTCAGCATCATTGATACTCCCCCGGAAAATCGCTACCCGGTGCAAACCTATGTCCTGGAATATTCGGATAACCTGGTCCGAGATGCCGTACACCGCGAACTAAACCGGGGAGGCCAGGTTTTTATAGTTTATAACCGGGTAGAGAGTATTGACAGGTTTACTGAAAATATTAAGAATTTATTTCCTGAAGCGAAAGTGGCCGTTGGCCATGGTCAGATGCCTGAAGCTCAGCTTGAGAGGGTTATGGCAGGCTTCCAGGAAGGTGAATACCAGGTCCTGGTCAGTACCACTATTATTGAGTCCGGTTTGGATATCCCCAACGTGAATACCTTAATTATTTATGAAGCGGATCGCCTTGGATTGGCCCAACTGTATCAGATCAGGGGGCGGGTAGGCAGGTCAAGCCGCCTGGCTTACGCCTACCTTACTTACCGCAAAGATAAGATTGTATCCGAGACGGCAAGAAAAAGACTTAAAGCAGTCAAAGAATTTACAGAGCTTGGCTCCGGTTTTAAAATTGCTCTCCAGGATCTTGAGATAAGGGGCGCCGGTAATATCCTGGGAGCAGAACAGCATGGCTTTATTGCCGCTGTTGGATTTGATCTTTATTTGAGGTTGCTTGACAGGGCTGTTGCTGAACTGAAAAATGAGCAGAGTGAACCCGAAATTGAACCCCGCTTTGAACTCAGGATAAATGCGCATCTGCCTTCTGCTTATATCAGCGAACAGGAACAGAAGGTTGATTTATACCAGCGGATCTACAGCAGCAGCGCAGAAGAGCTGGCCGAGATTGAGGAAGAAATAACAGACCGGTTTGGAGTGCCTCCCGAGCCGGTTAAGAACCTGCTGCAGGTTGCCGGGTTGCGACTTGATGCAGCAATTCTGGGCATTGAATTAATTGCCCAGCAGCAGTCTGATATAACAATCCAGTTTGCCCGTTCCCGCCAGATAGATGCAGATAGCTTAAAAGAGCAGCTTTCTTCTGCCGGCTACCGGATCTTGCTAACTTCACGTAAGCCCGTGGCAATAAAGTTTAAAGATCTCGGCAAGTCTACGGATCTGCTTGACGAATTGAACAGGCTTTTAAAAGAATTACTTACAATTCACAATACTTTAGAGTTTGTGGCCAGTGGAAAGAATATAGAAGCTTAAAATGAAGGACAGTAAGTTTGACCGAATTAAAGCTGCTGCCTTTCGTTATTTCACTCTGTCAGTTATAATGTTGTTCAAATAGTGCTGCTCCGGCGGTTACAAAGAAGGTATCGATATTGACAGACAGCAGCAAAGCGTTTATTAAGGGAGCTACTATACTGGCAGTTACCGGGCTGGTCGCCAGGTTTATCGGGGCATTGTTCAGAATTGTTCTTGCCGCTATCCTCGGTGATGAAGGTATCGGTTTATACATGTATGCTTATCCTGTTTACTCGACCCTGCTGGTGATTTCAACTGCCGGTATTCCCGTAGCCCTATCCAAACTGATGGCGGAGAAAATTGCTTTAAATGATTTTCGTGAAGCACTCAGGATTTTCAAAGTGGCCTTTTTCCTTTTGACCTTAACCGGCCTGGCTATTACCCTTGTTCTTCTCCTGGGAGCCGAGCTGTTTGCCGATTATATTGTTAAGGATATGCAGGCAGTCCTGCCGCTGATGGCAATAGCACCGGCAATATTTTTTGTTACTGTAATGGCCTCGTTACGCGGTTTTTTCCAGGGCCAGCAGAATATGCTGCCTACTGCATCGTCACAGCTACTGGAGCAGCTGGTCAGGGTTGGTTTCTCTATAATCCTGGTTATCCTTCTGCTTCCAGTCGGTCTTGAATATGCTGCGGCCGGGGCGACTTCAGGCGCCGCAGCCGGTGGTTTGGGCGGCCTGGTATTCCTGTCAATTTTTTACCTGCGTAGCCGTAAAAAGCTTTTCAGGCAGGCCGAAAAGCAGGAATCACATAATCCTGATAATACTTACCGCATTATCGCCTCGATATTCCGGCTGGCTATTCCGGTGACAATAGGCGGCCTAGTTATTCCTTTGATTTCGCTGATTGATTTAGCCGTTGTCCCCAGGCAGCTGCAGGCAGCCGGTTTTGACCTTGAAACTTCAAGGGCATTATATGGTCAGTTGACCGGCATGGCCGGCCCGATAGTATATTTTCCCAATGTGATTGCCCTGGCCCTGAGCATCAGCCTGGTTCCGGCTATCTCTGAAGCTTATGCCCTGCAGGACAGGCGGCTTATCCAAAGCAGGGCTGCCATTGCCATTAAATTGACAGTTTTATTTTCACTGCCCTCAGCCATAGGTCTTTTTTTGCTGGCAGAACCGATAACTCTTCTGTTATATAACAATGCTGCAGCCGGTTATTCCCTGGCCTATATGTCGTGGTCGGTGATTCCGCTTTGTCTGTATGTTACAACCACAGGGTTACTGCAGGGTTTAGGCCGCCCAATTACTCCTGCTTTAAACATGGTTTACGGCGGTATAGTAAAAACGCTTTTTGCCTGGTTTTTAACAGCGATTCCTGAATTAAATGTCGGCGGGGCTGCCCTTGCCTCTGTTATTGGAATCGGTGTTGCAGCCGCTCTTAATCTTTATCATGTAAACAGGTATACAGGATGGCGTGCTAATTTACGAGAGCTGCTGTTATTCCCCGGTGCAGCGGCTATTGTAATGGCAATATTTGTATATATGGTTTACAGGTTTATGATTGTATATGGCGAACCATTTTTATCAGCAGGCCGCCTAAATGTTGCCGCTACCCTTCTGGCGATTATTGTAGGTATGCTTATTTATACTGTAGTGCTGCTGATGTCAGGCGGCCTTAATCGTGATGAGGTGTCCATGCTTCCGGTTGTCGGGTCGCGCCTGGCTTCGTTTACGAAACGCTTCGGGCTTTTAAAGGGCCCTGAACAGGAGTGAGCTTATTGAAAAAAATAATTGTTATTGGCCTTGGCCCGGGAAACCCTGATCATCTGACCCTGGAGGCACATAAATACCTGGATAGTGAGCTGCCCCTGTTTTTCAGAACCCTCCGGCATCCCTCCGCCCGTCGCTATGCTAATGGTTGTAAAATAATTCGTTCTTTTGATGAGCTGTACGATCGTGGTCAAAATTTTGAACAGGTTTACCGGATTATAACGAACAATTTGCTCAAAGCTGCCGGCCGGTATGGCACAATCTGCTA
>SLBE01000255.1 GCA_007126465.1 Syntrophomonadaceae bacterium
CCATTTGAAAAACCATATCACCTACAGTGCCTCGGAACGGCACTCTGCCCTCAATACCTTCAGGTACTAATTTTTGCTCATATTCCTGGAAGTAACGGTCACGCGAGCCTTCTTTCATTGCTCCAAGCGAACCCATTCCCCGGTATACTTTATAGCTGCGACCCTGGAAAATTTCAAATTCTCCGGGACTTTCTTCAGTTCCTGCCAGCAAGCTGCCAATCATCACTGCCGCTGCTCCCGCCGCCAGGGCCTTGGTTAAATCACCGGAAAATTTAATACCGCCATCGGCAATAATTGGCACTCCTTTTTCAAGCCCGGCCCTGGATGCTTCGAATATTGCAGTTATCTGGGGTACTCCAATCCCGGCAATAACCCTTGTTGTGCAAATTGAACCTGGCCCTACACCTACCTTCACAGAGTCGGCACCTGCTTCAATCAGGTCACGGGCTCCTTCGGCAGTGGCTATATTCCCACCCATCACTTCTATATGGGAAAACTTTTGTTTTATATCCCTTACTGTATCCATCACAGGCTGGGAGTGACCGTGGGCCGAATCGACAACGATTAAATCCACTCCGGCATCCACCAGCGCTTCGGCACGTTCTATTGCATCCCGGCCAACGCCAACTGCTGCAGCAGAAAGCAAGCGCCCGTTAGGATCTTTTGAAGCACGGGGAAACTGGATAGTTTTCTCAATATCTTTAATGGTAATTAAACCCTTAAGATTAAAATCATCATCTACTATAGGCAGCTTTTCAATTTTATGACGGCGTAAAATTTCCTGTGCTTCCTGCAGAGTTGTGCCCTCGGGAGCTGTAACCAGCATTTCGTGGGTCATGGCTTCACCGATTGGCCGGGAGTAATCTTCCTCAAAGCGCAGGTCGCGGTTGGTAATAATACCGACCAACTTTTCGCCAATTGTTACAGGCACACCGGAAATTCGGTAGCGCTCCATTAAAGCTGCCGCATCATTAAGAGTATGGTCCGGAGTAAGCCTGAAAGGATTGGTGATAACGCCATGCTCTGAGCGCTTTACTTTATCTACTTCTTCAGCCTGCCTTTCAATCGTCATGTTACGATGAATCACACCGATTCCACCTTCACGGGCGATCGCAATGGCCATCCTGGCCTCTGTCACCGTGTCCATACTGGCGGAAAGCAGGGGAGTGTTAAGTTTAATGTTTCTTGTTAAACGGGTTGTTATTTCAACATCACGAGGCAATACTTGTGATCGAGCGGGCACCAATAAAACATCATCAAAGGTAAGTCCTTCAAATGAAAACCTGTCAGCCTTCAAAACGCACTCCTCCCACATGTATCGTCTAGTTAATTGCAGTAATCATAACAAACGGCCCTGCTAGTGTCAACCTTAAGAACCTGGCTTAACCGCTGTATGAAATGCTCCGGGCTTGAAGGGAAAACCGGCAGGATAAATGCGATCAAATAAAGAATTTAAAATAGAAGTGAGAAATGTTTAGGAATACCTGAAGGGAGGAAGTTCATTTGCCGCATCTTGAAATGGACAACCACCGCTATTATTATGCTGGTGATTTCGAGCGTAAAGGCACACCAATAATCTTTTGCCACGGTTCGGGAGGACGCCATCACCACTGGCTTTATCAGTTTAAAGGCTTAAAAGAGACTGCAAACCCGATTGCTGTAGACTTGCCCGGTCACGGCCGCTCCGATGGGGATCCAGCTGACAGTATTGCCTTTTACAGGGACTGGCTGCACCGCTTTATTATAAGAAGCGGATTGGGGCCGCCAGTAATAGCAGGCCATTCAATGGGCGGAGCCATTGCCCTTGATTATGCACTGCAATACCCGGATGATTATCGTGGTCTAATACTTGTAGGCAGTGGTGGCAAACTGCGAGTCCTGCCCGCTTTCCTGGAGGAATTGCAAGAAGGCACTGTTCCCGATGCTTTATCGGGGTATCTTTACGGGCCGGCCGCTTCGAAGGAACTGCTCGAAAAAGGCAGGAAAGAAGTAAAAGATACAGCCGCTTCAACTTATTATGCCGACCTTAGCGCCTGCGATAAATTTGATGTTATGGACAAGGTGCAATCGATTGCTAAGCCGGTATTAATGGTCTGCGGCAGCGAAGACCAGCTAACGCCAGTGAAATACAGCCGCTACCTTGAGGAGAAACTGCCTGACGGTAAGTTAGAAATAATAGATGGTGCCGGACACATGGTCATGCTGGAAAAACCCGACCAGGTAAACCAGGCTATCACAAAATTCATAAAGCAGTTTTAGGAGGACAAAAAGATGGAAAAGAAGCGCAGTTTTTTTAACCTGGAGGAAACCTTAAAGCAAGCCGTTGAGACATTCTCAGTTTTGCCTCCTGCCGAGATTGCGGCAAATGCAGGGGTTGAGCTAATGGAAGACGGCAGATCATTAAAAGTGCCGTTCATAGACCAGGTTTTCCTGGTCAAACATCCGGAAGGAAAAATAAAAACTGCTGACGGAAAAGATGCATCAATTTACCTGGCTATAATCATCCTCCACTACCTGGCAACTGCCGATGGCAAACCGCTAACAGGACGCTGGATTGCTTACCGTCACCTGCCCGGGGGGGATATTTACATTGAGCCTTTCCAGAAAAGGGCCGTTACACCTTTTTTAAAAACATTCGGTGAACGCCCCGAAGATTTCAAGAAAGCCGCTGCTGCCCTGGGAGGATACAGTGCAGAAACCAGCGGCATTAGCATGGTCATCCCGGTCATGCCACGGGTGCCCATATGCTTTTCTATTTGGCCCGGTGACGATGAACTGCCCGCATCTGCAAACATTTTATTTGATGAGGCAGCTTCTTCTTACCTGCCGACAGAAGATTATGCCCACCTGCCGGCAATTGTAAACGGTGCGATGAAGGGGAAACTCTAAGCACTGAATCCTTATATTTCCCTGCGACCGTCCAGTGCACGGCTTAAAGTGAGATCGTCGGCATATTCAATGTCGCCTCCGACGGGCAGTCCGAAAGCAATGCGTGTAACTCTTATTTCCAGGGGCTGGAGCAACCTTGACATGTAACCGGCCGTAGCATCCCCTTCTACATTGGGATTAGTTGCAATTATGACTTCTTTAACTTCTTTTTCTTTAATTCTTTCTACCAGACGGTCCAGCTTTAATTCTTCGGGACCAATTCCGTCTAGCGGCGAAAGAGCCCCGTGTAAAACATGATAAAGGCCGCGGTACTGCCCGGTCCTTTCAAGCACAAGGACATCACGCGGCTCCTGGACAACACAAATTAAGCTCTGATCACGCCTTGCATCACTGCAGTATGTACAGAGCTCGGATTCAGCCAGGCTTCCACAGGCTGAACAAAAACCTAATTTATCCCTGGCCTCAACCATAGCCCGGGCTATAGCCACAACATCTTCCCGCGAGCAGCCCAGCAGGTAAAAAGCAATCCTCTGGGCCGATTTCTGACCGATACCGGGGAAACGGGTCAGAGCATCAACCAGCTTTTTCAAATAAGCAGGATAAACCATAATTTAGAACATTCCCGGGGGCAGGTTCATCCCACCGGTCAGTTTTTGCATTTCCGAGGAAACCATTTCATCAACCCGGTTAAATGCTTCATTGACAGCTGCAATAATCATATCTTCAAGCATCTCGCGGTTATCGGGATCTATTGCTTCCGGGTCAATTTGCAGCGACACCAGCTGCTTCTGTCCATTAGCAGTAACCCTGACCGCACCGCCTCCGCTTGAACTCTCAACCGTTCTCTGGGCGAGATCTTCCTGCAGGCGGCTCATTTCAGCCTGGGCTTTTTGTAGCTGCTTCATCATTTTTGACATTCCTCCGTTAGGCATTTGCTAACCTCCTCTCACTCTGTATCGATCAGTTTGCCACCAAAAAGCTCCATTGCCTCTTCTGCTTTTGGTGTTTTTTTCCTGTTTGAGCCTGCTTGCTCTTCGGAAGAAGAATGCAGATCATTTGATTCTTTCTTTTCAACCGGTTCCGGTTGCTCCGCAGTAAATTGTTCAGGTTCATCCTTTTTCCGAGCAACCTCAACCGCTTCAGTCTTAGACTGCTGCGCATTGTCTTCAGGTAAGGTTTCTTTTTCATCCTGATCTTCGACCACTTCCGCCTTGACAGATATTTGATCTCCGCAAAAGGCAGAAAGAACTGTTTCAACTATCTTCCTGTGACTGTCTTCCATAATTCTGATCTGATGTATAGTATATTCCCTGCTGTATTGCAGCTTTACCATGTGTCCGCTGCATTCAGCCAGGCGGGCCGGATCCAGCCATGCAGCAGTACTTTTTTGCCTTCTTTTCACTTCCTGCAAAAGCTGAGGCCAGGCTTCCTTAAGTTTGGCAGTGCGATCTCCTGCAGGGACAGTTTCACCGCTTTCATCTGCTACAGCTTCATTACCGGCAGAAATATCTTCCGGTTTAATCTTCTTATCTGAAGATGAAACTACTTCTGGCTCCCTGTGAGTACGGGGTTTGCCCGAAGTTTCTGCAGGGGAAACAGCTTTGTCCTCCTTACCGTCCTGCCTTGCCTGCAAGGGTTCGGCAGCTGCCGCAGAGTGAAGCACTGAGGCTGGCCTTACCTGCCCATGTATCAAGCGGACCAGGCGGATAAAGCCAACTTCCAGAATGTAGCGGGGGAAGTGCGCATGGCGCAGTTCAGAGCTGACCTCATGTAATAATTCAACCACATCAAGCAGCAAATGCTTATCAATTTTTCCGTGGTAACGGGATACAAGCTCTTCAAAACCATGCATTTTATTGGCAGACTGCCCTTTTTCATTGCTTTCCGAAAGAAGCAGGCGGGTAAAAACAAAAGTTAAGTCGCGCATAAAGAGGTTTAAATCACGACCGCTGAAAACAACTTCCTCCAGGGTCGATAGCCCCAGATCCAAATTGTTTTCAACTGCTGCTTTAACCATGCTTTCAATGGTATCCGCCATAGTCGCACCGGTAACAATCCTCACCTGCTCTGCGTTAATCTTTTCCTCACCATAAGCAGAGCACTGCTCCAAAATACCAAGCGCATCACGCAGCGATCCATCGGCCAACCTGGCAATTAAGGTAACTGCCTCTTCATCCGCCTGCCAGCCTTCTTCATCAATAACATCACATAACCGCTGCCGGATCTGTTCTACCGTGAGCAGGTGAAAGTCGAAACGCTGACACCGGGAAACAATGGTCGAGGGCAGGCGTGAAGGATCCGTTGTAGCTAAAATAAATACCACATTTTGTGGAGGTTCTTCGAGGGTTTTCAAAAAAGCATTGCTTGCTTCAGCTGTAAGCATATGCGCTTCATCAATGATGTAGACCTTATAACGGCTTTCACCGCTGGCAAATCGGCTTCTTTCCCTGAGCTCGCGGATTTCATCAATACCACGGTTTGAAGCCGCATCCATTTCGATGACATCGATAGAAGATCCGGCAGCAATGTTTTTACAGGGAATACATTTGCCACAGGGCTCCGCGACAGGGTAATGTTCGCAATTCATGGCCCGGGCTAATATTTTTGCAGCAGTCGTTTTACCTGTTCCACGGGGACCGCAAAATAGGTAAGCATGGGCTAGCCGCCCGCTGCAAAGAGCATTGCTCAGAGTACGGGTTATATGATCCTGCCCTGTCATATCTGCGAAGGTAAGGGGCCTGCGGCGGCGGTAAAGACTCAGGTAAGCCACGTAATCTATACACCTCTTGTTATTCCCCGGTTATGGCTGCAAAAGTATTAAGAGCCTTAATTGTGCTTTATGCGTTATTTCAATAAATTAAAGGCCGTGCACCTGCCTTTGACCGGCACTTCCAGGCGCTAACCAGGCAGTTAGCTCTCTCCCGGCGCTCCCGTGGCACCCGCAATAACTCACTTACCGCTGCTTCCTTCCGGACCTGACGGGATTCATGAGCTTGCGCCGCACGGG
>SLBE01000007.1 GCA_007126465.1 Syntrophomonadaceae bacterium
CACATCGTTTTGCACACTGTCATCCCAGTTCTCCTGGATCATAACTGCTGCCGTCGCACCCTGCACGTAAACTGAGGCCAAGCCATTCTCAATACCGCTTTCAGCTAAAATAGATTCAACCTGCCCGGTAATATCATAAAGTCCTTCCCGGTTTTCAGTCTTTACACTGAACGTTTTTTGCAAGATTCTTCATCCTTTCGAAAAACCAGTGTAACTACTGCCTGCTTAATAAACTGAAACGATCAGCGAGCACAATTTCCTTAAGCAGACTGGGCAGCAACTGATAAAACTGGTATTAAGAAAGCCTCCCTTTTATGCAGGGAGGCCCGGTTTCCATTATTAGAAGCTAAAGCCTAAAACAAATCAAGCCAGGAAGGATATGAGACAATACTTATTCCGAGCACAGCCTCTTTCGGCGGGCTTGCTTTTTCTTCGGCAGCAACTGTGCTGCTTTCACTGCTGCCTGACCCGGCACTGCTTCCCGAATCAGTTGAGACACTTCCTTCTGTTGAACCGGAGCCACTATTTCCTTCTAGAGAACTGCCTGCGCTGCCTCCGGAAGGGCCGATATCCCAATCGTCAATACCCGAACCAGCGTTACTACCCGGACTCATATTATCCATCGTAAAAGACTCGGTAATTGAAGCCCTTCCTTCAACCTTCATATCTTCATATATATAAGCACCGGAAAAAGGACTGCTTACATCTATATGGCGCTTAATGGTCCCACCGGAAGTTGAAGCACTCTGGTTAATACCCTGTTCTTCTGCATAAACTTTCATATTCAAGCTGCCTTCAAGTATATTGGACCCGGCAGGTATAAGAACGCTGGCCATGAAAAATAAAACTGCCAGGGGTAAAACTACAAATACTCCTTTAGTGCCCATGCCCGTCAAGCCTCCCATTAATGACTCGTAAGCTCTTGGTTAAAAATATATTCCTCTAAATTAATCTTACCTTCATTAATACATTAACACTAAACAAGGCTAATTACAATACCATCGAACGACCCAAAAAGCTGCCAGGTAAGAACCTTTAGCCCTCCAGGCCTTTCAAAAATGCTTCAATATTTTTAGCCAGGGCCTGGTGATTGTAGCCACCTTCCAGCACGGCGAAGAGACGATTTTCACACTTGGCCCTGGCAAATGAATTAAGCAGGCTGCCGATTTCTTCATAGTCTGCTGCCGTTAGCATTCCGCCCCAATCATCAACCCCTCGATCAAATCCAGCTGAAACTGCAACCAGGTCGGCATCGAAACTCTTCAGATCTTCTTTCAAAATTTCCAGGTAGCGGCGGTTTGAACCCTCTCGGCTGTGCCAGAAGGTAACAGCTCTCTCGTTTTGAAAAATATTCGCCGTTCCATCGCCAAAGTGCAGATCGAAATCAACAATCAGGACAGAATTAATCAAGCCATGGTGCAGCAGGTGGCGAACAGCAACGGCAATATTGTTAAAATAACAAAATCCCCAGCAGGAATCGGATGAAGCATGGTGGCCGGGCGGGCGGCAGAGAGCAAAAGCGTGCTCTCCGCGGCAGGCGCTTTCAGCTGCTTCAATTGCCGACCCTGCCGCCAGCAGGGCCGTATGGCACAGTAAGCTGTCCTGCTCAATGCTGCTAAAGTGACCTTCAGTATGAACCCGCAGTACTTCTTCCCGGGTAGCCGGTCGCGGTTCTGTCAGCTGGTATTTACTCTTTAACAAGGCTAAAGCAGGATCGAGCCGCCCCGGTTCTGCTGCCGGATCATAGGCATAATGCTCCCGGAAATCAGGGTGGTAGTATATTTTCATAGCAAGAACCTCCCTTAAATAAATTTTGATCAACAATAGATATCTGGCTCTTAAATTGAACTATAAAGATAAGCCGCTCAGTATTTTACTGCTAAACTGTCAACTTCCCCGCAGCCTTTGAACTGTCCCTGAATATAACAATCAAGCCTCCGGCAATAATCAGGGCCCCACCGATTAAAGACCCCGGGGTTATCCCCTCATATAAGAACAGGGCCGCCATTACAGTTGCACCCAGGGGCTCGGAATAGGTTAATATCCCGGCATGCTGGGCTTGAACCTTTCTCAGCCCCAGGTGAAAAAGGGTGGTCCCAAGGGTTTGCTGAAAGAGTCCTAAAAACATCAGTAATAATAACCCATTCCAGGTTGCACCCTCGGCAGAAAACAAAACAAACGGCAGGAATGCCAGGGTTATATAACCAGAAGATATAATATTTGATTTAGGACCAAGCATTGACAGGGGTACTCTTTTCAGGAATAAAGCCAGGAAACCATAAAGCATACCCCCCACCAGGGCTATAAAATCGCCTAACAAACTCAGCCCGACATTAAACAGTCCCCCGTAACCCATGATTGCCGCAGTTCCCAGGAGGGAAATTATTAAAGCCAGAATTGTCCTCAGCTCCAGCTTTTCCTTTAACATTAAAGGAGCGAAAAGAACTGTAAAGACAGGTGCTGTATAGATTAAAAATGCTGCATTGGCAACACTGGTAAAATTGATAGCATAGGTGTAAGCCAGGTAAGAAAGTCCGGTTAGCGTCGCAGGAATTAGCAGTAATCTCCAGTGAACCAGAGCCGGTTTCATTGATGCCAGACCATCTCTCACAGCTACAAATACTACCAGGCCGAACAGGCCAAATAAAAAGCGGTAAAAAAGAATATATTCCGGAGAGTAATCCAGCGCCCGCACAAAAAGCCCGTAGCTGCCCCAGATCAGCGCTGCCATAAAGATTTGCAGGTAACCAATTTTTTCCCTGAGTGCTGCTAAATATTCTGCCATTATTAGTTTTCAGCTGCTCCTTCTCTTATAACTATATTCACAAGTAATATGCACTCTATAACTAAACAGTTTATGCAGCCATAATCCAATAGATTCTGCTGAAGAAAATTGAAAAGCGCACAGTTTCCTTCCGCAGCTATAGGAATAGAATATGGATGAGTTGATATAATTCATTCCCCATTTGTCTAAAGTATATTTTACTTTTTGCAACCAGGCAACCAGCATATGCACAACCTAACAGGAATTAAGAATTTTTACCCTTTTTAGCTTGACGCAGGTTTGAATATTTGGTATTTTCTAATTAAGCGAACAGCTACTGATTTACCCTAACTAGATATGTTTAGATGCAGCTGCTATCCTCATCTCCAAAGCGAAACAGTCCAGGTTCGCCAAAGCAAGCTTTTACGATGATAAGGAGGTAGATGCATGAAAACTGTTTTTATTCAGCCGGAACGTTGTGTCGGTTGCAAGCAGTGTGAAATTGCCTGTGCTGTCGAGCACTCACAGAGTAAAAACTTATACCAGGCAGTTTCCGAGAGTCCCAAACCCAGGCCGCGCATAAATGCCGGTCCCGGAATTTACTTTAATTCCTCATTTCCGAACAAATGCAGGCACTGTAACCCGGCCCCCTGCCTGTCAGTCTGTCCTACTGCGGCTATCAGCCGCACCCCCGACCAGGAAATTGTTTTAATTGATGGCAGTAAGTGCATTAGCTGTGCCATGTGCGCCCTGGTCTGTCCATTTGATGTTATCCGCTATTATGAATCCGCAGATACCTTAAAAAACAGGGTTGTCGCCCTTAAATGTGATCACTGCATAGAAAGGCAAAAGGATAACCGTGAACCTGCCTGTGTTGAGGTATGCAAGGTTAACGCCCTCTTGTACGGTGAAATTAATGAGCTGATCAAAACTGCCGGCAGTGAATTATCCAGATCTGTTTCCGCAGCGGTAGCTGAACCGGCCGAACCGCCGGAGCAGCCGGAAACTTATAAATCCTGGAAGACCTGGGGCAAAGATGCCGCCAGCCTCAATAAAAATCGTTAATTAAGGAAATTCATGAAAAACACCGGTTACTACCGGTTAAGATTAACCCCATTGTTAAGGAGGATTACAATGACAGGACATTTTAAGGATAAAGAATTAAGCGCTGCTCATGATGCCCGGAAAATGATTCGCCTTGCTGCGGAAGAGCAGATCGAAACAGTATGGGATCGCCTGCAGAAGCAGGAACCGCAATGCGGATACTGTTCCCTTGGCCTGAGCTGCCGTAACTGCTCCATGGGGCCCTGCCGGATCGATCCTTTTGGTGACGGGCCGCAAAAAGGGGTTTGCGGGGCAAATGCTGATGTGATCGTGGCCCGCAACCTGGCCCGAACCATCGCAGCCGGAGCTTCTGCTCACTCCGATCACGGGCGCGATATTTTAGAAGCCCTCTATCATGTTGGATCCGGTGACACTGATGCTTACCAGGTCAATGACGAGCTAAAACTTAAACAGGTAGCAGAAGAATTCGGTATCGATACCAACAATAAAGAGAGCAAGGATATCGCCAGGGACCTGGCCTGGGAAATGATGGAAGACTTTGGAACCCGAAAAAATGAACTCACCTTTTTGAGCCGTGTTCCGCAACCCCGCCGGGAACTCTGGAAAAAGCTGAATATTACCCCGCGCGGTATTGACAGGGAAAATGTCGAAGTGCTGCACCGCACCCACATGGGGGTTGATAACGACTATGTCAACATTCTTTTGCACAGCCTGCGCACCAGCCTTTCAGACGGTTGGGGCGGTTCAATGATCGCTACCGAAGTTTCCGATATCCTTTTCGGCACCCCCGTTCCGAATACTTCAAAAGCAAACCTCGGCGTTCTAAAAGCAGACATGGTCAACCTGGCCCTGCACGGCCACAACCCGATGCTGTCCGACGTTATCGTGCGGGCAGCTGAGGACCCCGAGCTGAAAAAAATGGCCGAAGAAAAAGGTGCTAAGGGTATAAATTTGGTCGGGCTGTGCTGCACCGGCAACGAACTGCAGATGCGTCGCGGCATCCCCATGGCCGGAAATCACCTGATCCAGGAACTGGTTATTATGACCGGCGCCCTTGATGCCATGGTGGTGGATTACCAGTGCATCATGCCGTCTGTTGTTGAGGTTGCCGGCTGTTACCATACGGAAGTAATCTCAACCTTCGATAAGGCCAAGTTTACCGGGGCAAGACACATCCCCTTTGACCCGGAGCGCGGCCTTGAAATCGGTAAAGAAATCGTAAAGGCGGCAATTGATAAATACAGCGACAGGGTGCCCGAAAGGGTTCGCATCTCTGATCTGCCGGTAGAAATGATGGCCGGTTTTTCAGTTGAATCAATTGTCAAGGCCCTGGGGGGCAGCCCGGAACCGCTGGTCGATGCTATCAAGGCCGGCAACATTCGCGGCGCCGCAGCAGTTGTCGGCTGTAATAACCCGAAAATTAAACATGACTACGGTCACACTACCCTGACCCGCCGTCTGATTGAAAATGATATTTTAGTGGTAGTTACCGGCTGCAGCGCGGTTGCTAATGGCAAGGCCGGCCTGATGATGCCGGCGGCAGCCGAGCTGGCGGGAGACGGCCTTAAAGAAATCTGTGGGGCCCTGGGTATACCGCCTGTCCTGCACATGGGCTCATGCGTTGACAATACGCGGATCCTGGTTCTAGCAGCTGCCCTGGCCAATTTCCTCGGCACCGATATCGACAAACTGCCCCTGGCCGGAGCCGCACCGGAATGGTATTCAGAAAAAGCAGTTTCTATCGGGGCTTATGTCGTCGCCTCCGGAATTTACACAGTCCTGGGTGTGCAACCTCCCATATTTGGCAGCCAGAAAGTAGTTGAGCTGCTGGCCAATGGATTAAACGATGTTGTCGGCGCTGCCTTTGCCGTTGAGCCGGACCCTGAGAAGTCATCCGTGCTAATCCGCCGGCATATTGAAAAGAAACGCCAGGAGCTTGGGCTTCCGGCTATTGACCCGGGAAGTATAGAAATGCCGCAGGATGATTAATTTCAAGGGCGAGGAGGTTAGATAAGCAATGAAGATAGTTATAATCGG
>SLBE01000216.1 GCA_007126465.1 Syntrophomonadaceae bacterium
TTATCTGTATCAGGGGCATATTCGAGAGAGTACTTAACTTCTTTAATGTTTCCAAAACGAAGTTTTTCCTGTTGGATTTCCACACTGCCGTCGGAAAAGAAAAGTTCAAACTTGTACTTGTCCGGGCAGTCTTCATTGACAATTAAGGAACCATCACGATCAACGATGGCTACGGGGTTGGATATTAATTTGCCCGTTTCTTTGCACAGCTCTTCCAGGGGACTGCCATTAAGGGCCAGATCCATCAATTTTTTATGGGCCTGTTCAAGTTTTTGCAGGATCTTATTCTGTTTATTAAAAACTACTCCCAGGATGGGAGCAATAATTTCGGAAAAGGATAAATCATAAGGAACTTCAAGCAGGGGCATATTATATTGATCAGCGCTATCTATAATCTGTTTGGGAATCTCGTCCAGAAATCGTTTGGTTTTTATTGCCAGGCCAGCGCTTTCAGCCTGGCTCATGCGGGGAATCAGGGTTTCCATTAATTCGGGGTATTCACGGAAAGAATAACCAGTTGTCAACAAAAATTCTCCATCGATAAGCCAATCCATTATGTCCGGGACTTCAATAACATTGACAAGCTTAATGACCCGGTCTAAACCTTCACCCCCACCTACCACTTCCAGGCGGTTTACAACATCAAGTGACAGGGCTTCTTTGACAGTTATGCCATATTGTTTTCGGATTGAAGACACTTCCTTTCAGGCGGATGAATAAATAATACCAGAATAAGGTTATAACCGTCAATCAAATTGTAGTAAATATACAAAGATAGTGGTTCGATTTATTATTACAATCTAAAGGAATAAGAGGAGTTACGTATAATTTTTAGAAATATGCAAATTAGGTTAAATTCGATATAATATAAGTAAAGGTAAATCATGAAAGGAGGTAATGATGTGTTTGTAAAAAGCTATATAGCACACAACACATTTCGTGACTCCGTCTACCTGATGAGACTTTCTAATACAGTCAGGGGTTTTGACGGGGTAGAAGAAGCAGAAGTAATTATCGGCACTGATCATAATAAGAAGTTTCTTCGCTCCGGGGGGCTATGGACTGATGAAATTGAAAAAGAGGCCGGAGCCAATGATTTGATTATTGCAGTAAGGGCAGAAAACGAGGAAAAAGCGGACAAGGCAATCCAGGACGCACTTGATGAACTAAACAAGTCTGTTGAGAGGGATAACCTGCAGGGTGATTTTATTCCCCGCACTTTTGAAACTGCCCTGCAAAATTTTTCCGGGGCAAACCTGGCCTTACTTTCAATTCCGGGACGTTATGTCAAGCGTGAGGCCGACAAGATTCTTGATTCAGGCCTGCACCTGATGATATTCAGTGATAACGTTACCCTGGAAGATGAAGTAGAACTGAAGAAAAAAGCCCTGGAAAAAGATTTGCTGGTAATGGGCCCCGACTGCGGCACGGCAATTATCAATGGAACACCCCTTGCCTTTGCCAATGAAATCAAGCAGGGCAAAATCGGGGTAGTTGCTGCAGCAGGCACCGGTTTGCAGGAGGTTTCAAGTTTGATCGGCACCCTTGGTGAGGGAATCAGCCAGGGCATCGGAACCGGCGGCCGCGATATTAAAGATGAAGTTGGCGGTATCACCATGATCCAGGGTTTGAAAGCGCTGATTAATGATGATAATACCGAGGTAATCGTGGTTGTTTCCAAGCCGCCTGACAGCACAGTGACAGAAAAAGTCCTGAAAGAAGCAAAGGAGAGCAAAAAGCCGGTTGTGATAAATTTCCTGGGCGGCAAGCTGGACCAGGTCAGCGATGCAGGCTGCGAACCGGCTGCAACTTTAAAGGAAGCAGCGTATAAAGCTGTTAACCTGGCCAGGGGTAAAAGTGCAGCGAGCGATGAGAGTGAAATGAAAGTTGACCGGGCAATGCTTGCCGAAGAAAAAGACAAGCTGAAAAATGGCCAAAAGTATTTGAGAGCTCTTTATTCAGGAGGAACTCTTGCTTACGAAACCATGATTTTGTTAAATGGCAAGGTGAGCCCCGTATATACAAATTTAAGCTTTAAAAATGCTGAAGCCCTGGAAGACGTTTACAAGAGCAAGGCTCACACAGTAATCGATTTTGGCGAAGATGAATTTACGCAGGGTAGGCTGCACCCGATGATCGATCCCTCACTGCGTAACAGCCGTATTGTTGAAGAAGCAAAGGATCCCGAAACAGCAGTAATCATGCTTGACCTGGTTCTCGGCTATAACGCCCATCCCGATCCGGCCGGTTCGGCCCTTGAAGCTATCAAGGAAGCCAGGGAAGCAGCCGAAAAAGACGGCCGTAAAATTAGCTTTGTAACAACAGTTTGCGGTACTGATGAAGATATTCAAAACCGCAGTGAACAAGTGGATAAACTTAAAAAAGAAGGTATTATAGTTTTACCCAGCAATGCAGATGCGGCAGCTTTTGTTGCAGCATTGCTGGCGGATTAATTACGAGGGAGGTTTTGACTAATGGAAAACCTTTTTAATAGCGAACTAAAGGTGATAAATATGGGTCTGGAAGAGTTTGCAGAAACCCTGAAAGAACGGGGCACACAGGTTATTCACGTGCGCTGGCAGCCGCCGGCCATGGGTGACGATAACCTGCTGAGCCTATTGGATAAACTAAAATAACCACGGAGGTGCTTTTGTAAATGAGTAAGATAGACCAGGCAAATCAGGAAGCTGTCAAGAAGATGATGATGTCAAGACCGGTATGGGTTGATATCGGCAGGGCAAAAGATGTTATTCCAGGGATGAAAGACAACCTGTTTCTTCATGCCGGACCGCCCATTACCTGGGACCGTATGAGCGGCCCCCTGAAAGGGGCAATCATCGGTGGGTTAATCTATGAGGGAAAGGCAAAAAATGCAGAAGAAGCTGAAAAGATTGCCGAGTCAGGAGAAATTGAATTTTCGCCCTGCCATCATTACAATGCAGTCGGACCGATGGCCGGGGTAACTACGCCCTCGCAGATGGTCTTTATCATAGAAGACGAAGAATGGGGCGGAAATACCTACTCCAACATGAATGAAGGTTACGGTAAAGTCCTGCGTTACGGAGCGTACGACGATGAAGTCTTAAACCGCCTGCGCTGGCTTGATGAGGTATATGCACCCTGCCTGAAGGAAGCAGTTAAGCTTGCTAAAGGTGTAGATATGAAGTCAATTATTGCCCAGGCCCTGCACATGGGCGACGACGCCCATAACCGTAACAGGGCAACAACTTCACTATTTATTCGCACTATCGCTCCTTTTATTGTCGAAACTGATTTTGGCAAAGAAACAGATTATGACGCACCCCGCCTTGATCTGTCAAACGTTTCGGAATACTTTAAAGGGAATAAAGCATCAGTTGCTGCGGAAGTGCTTGCTTTTATGCACAGCAATGATCTTACTTCACTTAATGCTATTATGGCTGCCTGCAAAAGTATGGCCCTGGCAGCACATGGTATTGAAAACTCGACCATGGTAACTACCATGGCCCGCAATGGCACCGATTTCGGAATCAGGTTAAGCAGCACAGGAGACAAATGGTTTACCGCTCCGGCAAACGTCCCTGACGGACTCTTCTTCTCAGGCTTTAAGTCTTCCGATGCCAACCGGGATATCGGCGACAGTGTAATTACCGAAACAGTAGGGGTTGGCGGTTTTGCCATGGCTGCCGCACCGGCAATTGTTAATTTCATCGGTGGAAGCCCTGCCGATGCATTTGATGCAACCAATGAAATGTATGAAATCACCATAGCAGAAAACAATAACTTTAATATCCCGGCTATGGACTTTAAAGGCACACCAACCGGTATCGATGTTCGCAAGGTTGTAGAGAAAAATATCGTTCCGCGGATTAACACCGGTATAGCTCATAAGGAAGCCGGAATTGGACAGGTCGGCGCAGGTATCGTTAAGCCGCCGATGGAAATGTTTATTGATGCTCTGAAAGAGCTGGCTAAATAATAGCGATAAGGAGCATATTTAACTTTTAAGATGGAGGTGAACCATGAAGATGCTGTCATATGATTACGTTAAATGCACCGGTTTAAGCGAAGCAGTTGATATACTTGCTAAAGAAGAACAGGCTTATCCTTATGCCGGTGGAACTGATTTGATGGTTGGAATGCGTGGTGGCAAATTCGCGCCAAAAAAACTGGTTGATGTAAAAGATTTGCCCGAACTTAATGTCTTTGAAGAAAATGATCAAGGCATAATTATTGGGGCTGCCATTACCTTAAACCAGATTGCATGTGACGATTCAATTGTTAAGAATATTCCTATCCTGGCAGAAGGCAGTCACAGTGTAGGTGGTTATACCATTCGCAACAGGGCCACTCTCGCCGGTAATATATGCAATGCTTCGCCTGCCGCAGATACTGCAGCACCGCTCTATACCCTGGAGGCATTAATTAATATTGCCGGTCCTGATGGAAATCGGTCTTTACCGGTGGAAGAATTTTTTACCGGACCCGGTCAGACTGCGCTAAAAAAGGGCGAACTGGTCCAGTCAATTGTAATACCCAGACCATTTCCTGCAGGTAAAGGGGTTTACTCTAAAGCTTCACGTACCGGATCAGTAGACCTCGCTACAGTTGGAGTTGCGGTGCAAAACTGGGGTGAACACGTGAAAATTGCTGTAGGAGCAGTAGCCGCCACCCCTGTCAGGGCACTTTCTGTTGAAAAAGCAATAAATGAAAAGGGCGAGAAAAGCTCGGCCGAAGCAGCAAAGCTTGTTCATAATGATATCGCTCCAATTACTGATATACGTGGCTCCCGTGAGTACCGTTATCACATGGTTGAGGTTCTGGTCCGGCGCGGGCTTGAACAGACAATGGGGGTGTGAAAATGAGTGATAAAATAAAAATTAAATTTACAGTTAACGGAGATAGTGAAGAAAGAGAAGCTGTTGTAGGAGAAACCCTGCTCAAGTTTATCAGGGACGAGCTTAACCTGACAGGTACTAAGTCAGGTTGTGAGATCGGTGAATGTGGAGCCTGTACAGTTTTGCTCGATGGCAAGCCGGTTAACTCCTGCCTGGTTTTAGCAGTTGAATTGGATGGAAAAGAACTATTGACGATAGAAGGGTTATCTAAAAACGGTGAACTTGATCGCCTGCAGCAGGCTTTTATTGATCATGCTGCCTTCCAGTGTGGATACTGCACACCCGGTATGATTATGGCGGCCAGATCCCTGCTTGAAAGAAACCCTAATCCTAACGATAGCGAGATTAACAAAGCTTTAAGCGGTAATCTATGCCGCTGTGGCGCCTATCAGGAAATCAGGGATGCTGTTAAAGATTCCGCCAGTAAGTAAGTAGGAAAGGAGGATAAGAAAATGTCAGACCTGAAAACAGTAGGAACTACTGTGCCGCGCAAGGATGCAATGGAAAAAGTGACCGGAGCGGCCGAATTTATTGAAGACCGCTATATGGGACCAATGCTTTACGCGAAAATGAAAAAAAGCACTGTGGCTCACGGAAAAATAGTAAGAATTGATACGGATAAAGCAGAAAAACACCCAGGTGTAAAAGCAGTTTTAACCGGGAAAGACTACCCCAACATGATTGGACTCTACCTGATTGACAGAACCTTTTTAGCTGTCGATAAGGTTCGCTTTTGGGGTGAACCCGTTGCTGTAGTCGCCGCCACATCTGAAAAAGCTGCGGCTGAGGCAGTTGAATTAATTGAAGTTGAATATGAAGAACTGCCAGGCGTTTTCGACCCACGTGAAGGGATTAAACCTGATGCACCTATCATTCATGAAAACCTCGGTAATTATGAAATAGTTCCGATATTTTATCCAAAACCCGGAACCAATATTGCCAACCACTTTAAAATTCGCAAAGGTGATATCGAAGAGGGTTTTGACCAAGCTGACCATGTCCTTGAGAAGGAATACTATGTACCGCAGATGCAGCACGTGCCAATCGAAACCCACAAAGCAGCCGTTCAATGGAGCCCGGATGGTAAACTTACTGTCTGGAGCACTGCTCAATCCCCTAACGTGGTGCGTCAGCTTTTAGCAAAATCTTTGGATATACCGATGCACAAAATACGGGTTATTTCCAGCTATATCGGAGGAGGCTTTGGCTGCAAGGCAGGAGCTTCTATCGAAGGCTTGCTGGTTCCGATAGCACAGAAATACCCCGGCCATATCATCCGCATTGTTTTTGACAGGGAAGAGGATATGCAGGGCACTTTTACCCGGCAGGCCCTTTTTTCAAAACTAAGAACCGGATTTACCAAAGATGGCCGGATTACTGCATTGCAATATGAAATGATCTGGGACGGTGGGGCTTACACCGAATATGGTGTTAATATTGTGCGTGCCGCCGGTTACAGTTCCACAGGAGCGTATGATATTCCCAACGTGAAAACTGATTCGTATTGTGTCTACACCAATAATTCAATTGGCGGACCGGTACGCGGTTTTGGTATGTGTGAAATGCAGTGGGGAATAGAGCGCCAAATAGAAGAAGTAGCCAAACATCTGAACATGGATCCACTTGAAGTCCGCCTGAAAAACGGTATGAAGCGGGGATCAACTACAGCATCCGGCCAGGTTGTTCATGATGTTGATTATGAAAAGTGCCTCAAGCTAGTAGCCGATAAAATCGGATGGGGCAAACAAGAAAGCGGCAAAGACGGAAAGCTGCGCGGTAAGGGTATTGCCGGCCTGGTTAAATGCCCTGCTCAACCCAGTAATGCTGCGTCTTCAGCTATTATACGCATCAACGAAGACGGAACTGCGCACGTAATGGTTGGAGCCACCGAAATGGGACAGGGTATGCTTACGGCAATCAGCCAGATTGCCTCAGAAGCCCTGCATATACCCGTTGACAAGATTGATATCAAGGTTCCGGATACTGATTTTACGCCCTATGAATGGCAAAGTGTTGGTAGCAGGATAACCTATACCTGCGGGACATCTGTCAAGCGGGCCGCAGAAGATGCCCTGGGCCAAATCTACTGTATCGCTGCCAATTTACTCGAAGTGCCGCAGGAAGACTTAAGCTATGACGGTAAAAAAGTTTATTCGAACAAAGACCCCAACATAAAAGCAACCATCAGGGAAATCGCAGATAGCTGTAAGAAGTGCACAGGTGAAGGAATTGCCGGACCGATTATCGGCCGGGGTTCATTCGTCCCTACTAATATGACCAACCTCGATCCGGAAACCGGCCAGGGCAATCCAGGCCTGTTCTACTGCTTTGGAGCAACGGGAGTCGAAGTAGAAATTGATCCGGAAACAGGGGTAGTTGAAATTCTCCAGCTGGCCAGCTCAATCGATGCCGGCAAAGCGATTAACCCGCAGCTTGCTACAGTTCAGCTGCATGGCGGCACAATTATGGGCCTTTCTACAGCGCTTTACGAAGAAGTTCGTTTTGACAAAGGTATTATGTTAAACCGCAACTTCACTGATTATAAAATAGCAACATTTGACAATGTTCCACATATAGACAGCTTTATTGTTGAAACGCCTGAAACAAACGGCCCCTATGGTGCCCGCGGTATCGGGGAGCAGCCTATGATAGGTGTTGCTCCTGCAATTGCTAATGCTGTAAGTGATGCTCTTGGAGTTGAATTCAACTCCTTCCCGCTGACACCTGAGAAAGTATGGAGAGCATTAAAAGATAAAAAATAAGCTTGAGCCGATCATTTCTGACAACAGGACCCTGCTTTCAATATTAAATCTGATCGGTTCAATCCACCCCCATTCACCCTTTAAGCGGTGGATGGGGGTGTGAATTATAAAGGGAGCTGAATTGATATGTTACCCCGCAGAGTAATCATCAGGGGAGCAGGCGATCTGGCCACTGGTGTGGCCCATCGTCTCTGGAATTCAGGGTTTTTGATTATAATGCTGGAGCTTCCTGATCCGCTGGTAGTACGAAGGACAGTCTCATTTGCCTCTGCTGTATATGAAAATAGCATAACCGTGGAAAGTGTTACGGCAAAATTATGCCCCCAGGTTGAACAATTAGATCAATATTTTAACCAAAATATTATACCCGTGATGGTTGATCCTGATGGATCAATACTTTTAAAGGAAAAACCACCTGTATTAATCGATGCTATAATGGCAAAAAACAACACTCTGACCGGGATTGATCAGGCAGGACTTGTTATAGGCCTTGGTCCCGGGTTTAATGCCGGCCAGGATGTGCATGCAGTTATTGAAACAGAGCGCGGTCATAACTTAGGAAAAGTAATTTACAGCGGCCAGGCCGCGGAAGATACAGGGAAACCCGGAATAATAGGCGGTTATAGTAGTGAACGCCTGCTTCGTGCGCCACATAGTGGTTGTTTTGAACCCCGGAAAGATATAGGTGACTTTGTTAAAGCAGGTGAAACTGTAGCTGTAATTAACTCGACTGAGATCAAGGCAGCCATTGATGGTATGATTCGCGGCATGCTTCATCCCAACATCAAGGTGGAAGTCGGAACTAAAGTTGGCGATATTGACCCTAGGGGGAAACAGGTTGATTACAGATCCATTTCTGATAAGGCCCGTGCCGTTGGAGGAGGAGTACTTGAAGCTATCCTACACCGGTATTTTAAACAGCAGTAACTGCATAACCTCCTTAAGAAAAATACAATGGCAGTGTTAATTGTTTATATGTTATAATTATAATTAAGTAATGAATTCACTACTATTTGGAGGTTTAATAAATGACACAAGCCAACAAAACATTTGATTATAATGCTCTTGAATATTTATACTGCTACCAGTGCGGAAAAATAAAAGAAGTTAAAGAGCTTGATATAAAAGGTAATAAGATAAAATGCTTAAAGTGCGGCAATACCAGGCTTGCCGAGCCTGGCTGGGTTGCCTGTCCTTATAATAAAATGACAGCAGTAAAATGCCCCATGGGTGGGAAAGGTATCGTTAACACCGGCAATGGTGTAGAGTGCCTTGATCGCTGTTTTTTCAGGGCTAACATTGGCTAGGAGTTTTTATGAGACAGTTGAAATTCGCGTCTATCCTTGAGCTTGCTGCAAGTACTCCCGGTATCATATCTTTTATAGGTGGTGGGGGGAAAACTACTGTTATTTCCAAACTGGCCTCTGAATTAACTTCAGCAGGCCAAAAAGTTCTCATTACCACCACTACTAAATTTTACCCTTTTCCCGAAACAACTAATTTTACAGCTAATAATGACCCGGAAGTTATTCATAGGCTTAAAAATCATTTTATTAATAATGATCTGGCTGTTTATGGAAGCAACCTGACTGCAGAAAATAAAATAGAGGGAATTAGTTCATTTGAGATATCAAAATTAAGAGAAGAACTTTCGGTTACAGTTTTGGTCGAAGCCGACGGTTCCAGGGGCCTACCGGTAAAAGGTTATAATGCCTATGAACCTGTTATCCCGGGTTGCACGGAACTGGTATTAGCCCTGGCAGGCGCTGATGCTATTGGAAAGCCCCTTACACAACAGACTGTTCATCGCCCGCAGCAGCTTTCAAAGGCAATTAAAGTTGAGGCTGGCTCATTGTTAACTGAAGAAAAGCTTGCGCTTGTATTCAGCTACATGCTTGAATTATCTTTTAAACAGGCACCTAATGCCGAAGTTTTTTGTATCCTTAACAAGCTTGATTTTTTCAAACAGAACTATTCGGGATGCTTGCGATTGGCGAAAGCTTTATCAGAACAACCAACCAGGCCGCCTTACCTCCTGGGAGCAGAGGCAAAATCTTCGGAACCGCTTAAGGCAATCTTCAATATGAACCTGGAAAAGTCGACAATAAAAGTAGCGGCAGTCGTTTTGGCTGCCGGTTCCGCTAAAAGAATGGGAAAAGATAAACTTAAACTGCCATACGGTAAATACACTATCCTGGAACAGACTCTTGATAATTTAAAAAATGCCTCTGTCGATGAAATAATTGTAGTGGTCAAACCCGGCAGTGATTGGCTTGATAAATTAGACGATAAAGGCTTTGTTTTGGTTGAAAACCATAAACATGCTGATGGCCAATCTACTTCTTTAAAAACAGGATTAAAAGCTGTGAGTTGTACGATACAGGGAGCAATGTTCATCCTGGGCGATCAACCGGATGTTACACCTACACTTTATAATACGTTAATTGAAGCATATAGATCGTCTTTTAAGCTTGCCACGGCCCCTGTCTTTAATGGCAAGCGTGGCAATCCTACTATATTTGATCGACGCACCTGGCCGCTGCTGTTAGATTTAAGTGGTGATGAAGGTGGCAGGTCGCTCTTCAAGCATTTAGAAAAAGAACAACTTGAGTTTGTGGAAACTGAAGAGAGTGCTATTCTTGCAGATATTGACACACCTGGTGATTACCGCAAACTGATAAAAAACGGCAATAAACCATAACCAGTCTATTTAACAATCTCTTTATTGGAAGATCTGGCTCACGTTATAATATTTGAAATTATCTATAATAGTCAAATATTATGTTGACAGTGAAATATGTATAATGTATGATTCTTATAGAAAAATATATCTTATGCCTGAGCGAAAGGGCAAACCTGCTGAAAAACAGGGGCGCAAAGCTAAAGGGTCTACAGCTGGAATTTAAGCTATGACAGCCTGGCTACCGAAACAGGTAATTATTTTGTACTTTTTTAAGGCTCGTGCTGGAGCATTTAAAAGTAATGCTGCGGCTAAAACTATTATAAGGAGTTGGATAAAATGTATGGAGAAGTATTAGGAGTCGATATCGGATACGGTTTTGTAAAAAGTTTTGACGGTCAAAATGAGATTGCATTCCCCAGTGTTGTCGGAATCGGCAGGGATATTTCCTATCAGTCGCAGCTAAGCACTTATAGCTCACCGCTTGATACTCTTGCCCTGATCAGTAATGGCAAAAAATATTTTGTAGGCAACTATGCCATAAGGCAGAGCTCTATACCAAGCAGATCACTCGACATAAAAAAACCCGAAGATATCAACACCTTATTACTTTGCCTTACTGCTTTGGGTCTGTATAGCCCTGAACCACAGCAGAATTTCAGCGTGGTAACAGGTCTTCCAACTAATTATATTTTAAGTTATCAGGAACCGTTGAAGAACTTGCTGGAAGGAGAACATCAAATTTCTATTCAGCTGAACGGCAGCCTGGAAGAAAAAGTTATCAATGTCAATGATATAGTAATTATTCCCCAGCCCTTTGGAACCTTATATAACCTGGCACTTGATAATAATGGCGAAGTAGAAGACCGCGACATGACAAACAAAATTGTAGGTATAGCCGATATCGGCTTTAAAACGGCAGATTTTGTTGTATCTGACTCACTTGAATTTGTTGACCGCTTAAGTTCCTCTTCCAGCAGTGGAATGGTAAGCGCTTATGAAATAATTGCTTCAATGATTCGCAGTAAGTTCAAAATCGATAAAAAGGACTTTGAACTTGACCAGATTGTTAAAAATAAAACAATTAAAATTGCCGGTGTAAACCATGATATAAGCGACATTATTTCTGAAGCTTTCTATAATCTTGCAGCAAAAATAAAAACGGAACTCGATTCCCTTTGGGACTACCGTGAACTTGATGCTATCATTTTAACCGGTGGCGGGGGAGAGGCCCTTTCAGAGTACCTGATTCCGAAGTTCAATAATATGATGTTAGTTCAGGACGCTCAGTTTGCCAATGTCAAAGGTTTTTGGAAACTTGCCAGAAATAAAAAAGGTCGTTAAAAGTTAAGTTTATAGATTTCTTAATGCTGCATTTTTACACGTTTTAAGGATACACTCCTGTTTATATAACAGGTTTGTATCCTTTTTTTATATCTGCACAGCCCTATTCACTTATTTTGCCTGCTGAAAGCTGTACTTTCCCTTATCAGCAGGATATGAAATTATTTGGTTTTATCAGGCTCACTTCCTAATAACTAAGCTAGTATTTTAAATTTTGCAGGATCAAGCCAGCAAAAAAAGAATATTAATATTCGGCAGTAAAAACGATCTGCCAAATTATTAAATGAGGGAGTAAATATGTCCAATACCAAAAAATTGAAGGAACACCACAAAGTATTAGGAGAATCGGCATTTGAAATTGTCAGCCTGAACAAGGGCTATGCCGATCGTATCTTAAGAATTGACCTTGACAAGAATGAAATTACCACAACAGAGGTTACACAGCAAATGAAAGACCTCTGGATCGGGGGAAAGGGCTTCGACCTCTGGCTGACCCTGCCTGAAATAGATAGAGATACTAAGTGGGACAGCAACAACAACCCGATCTGTTTTTCATCCGGTCCGCTTGGCGGAACAACATCATTTCCCGGTTCCGGCAAAACCTTAATCACCACAATTTCACCACTTACTAACCTGATCATAGACAGCAACGTAGGTGGTCACTTTGGGCCCTACCTTAAATTTGCAGGATTTGACGCCCTGACAGTTGTCGGTAAGGCAAAAGAAGATTCAATTATATTTATTGATGCAGTTGAAGGAAAGATTACCATTGAAACTGCACCTGAAGAACAGGTGGATTCTCACCTGGCTGCCGAAGAGTTTACAGAAATGTATGCTGAAAGCGATATTGACAAGAAAAATATTGCGGTGGTATCTGCCGGCAGGGCAGCTGAACATACCAGAATGGGAATATTAAACTTCTCTTTCTGGGATTGGCGGCGTAATGCAGCTCGCTTGAAGCAGGCCGGAAGAGGTGGAGTAGGAACAGTATTCCGCAATAAAAACCTAAAAGCCATAGTTATTAAGAACCGTAACTACACCCCATCCTGGCGGGTAGAAGAAAATAAAGTGGCCCGTTATGTTACTCCGAAAAAAATATCGATTCAAAAAGATGCCGGAGACATAAATGAAATTAAAGCAATTATTAAAAAGTGGAATAATGACCCCGAATATGTAATTGAAATGATGCAGGATATTCAAGATCACTTTAAACATATTTCAAAAACGGCTGTCGAACTTTTAACAGAACATACCGGGACCCCCAAGGCTGCTATTTATCATATCGCTACTTTCTACAAGTCTTTTAGCCTTGAACCGAAGGGTGAAACCCTTATCCAGGTTTGCCTGGGTACTGCCTGTCATGTTAAGGGAGCTCAGAATGTGCTGACCTCTTTTGAAAGAGCCATTGGCATAAAAGATGGCGGCACAACTGAAGATCGCAAGTACAGTCTTGAAGGGGTTCGCTGCCTGGGAGCCTGCAGTATTGCTCCGGTGATTAAAATCGGAGATGAAGTAATTGGCAATGTTCAGGCCAAGGATGTAGAAAAAATCCTTAAGAATTACAAGGCAGAAAGTATTGAAGAAACAGAGGTTGAACAAGATACTGCTGCAGATCTTGATAGGGTAAATAGCAGCACTCTTGAGCAAATTAAAACCAGGGAAATGGAAAATACAGCTCGTTACAAGGGTGCCCTGATGGTTTGCACCGGCACTGGCTGTGTATCGGCCAAAGGTTTGAATATACACGATTCCCTGAAAAAAGAACTAAAGAAACGTAACCTGGAAAGCGATTACCTCGTAGTTAAAACCGGCTGTAACGGTTTTTGCGCCGTCGGTCCCATTCTAGTTGTTCAACCCCAGGGTGTTTTTTATCAAAAAGTAAGCATGGAAGACATTGCATCGATCATAGATGACCACCTCCTTGGTGGTAATATAGTTGAAAAACTATTATACAAAGATCCGCAAACAGAAAAAACTTATACCAGTATGAATGAAATTGAGTTTTTTACAGAACAGCAGTTAATTGCCCTGCGCAATAAAGGTTTGATTGACCCTGAAAATATTGACCACTATATTGCCCGCGACGGATATAAAGCATTGGCCAAGGCCCTGGAAATGGATTCGGATGCAATCATTAAAGAAGTGACTGTCTCCGGTATCAGGGGTCGCGGCGGTGGCGGTTTCCCTGCCGGCATAAAATGGCAGTCCTGTAAAAAGGCGATGGAAGAGAGGGAAGAACCTTCCTATATAGTCTGTAACGCCGACGAAGGTGATCCCGGTGCCTTCATGGACCGCAGCATTATTGAAACAGATCCGCATTCGGTAATTGAAGGGATGCTTATAGCTGCTAAAGCCCTGCAGGCTAAAGAAGGTTTCATCTATATCCGCAAGGAATACCCGCTTGCCATGGAAAGACTGGAAAAAGCCCTTGATCAGGCCCGCTCAAGGGGTTTGCTTGGCGATTCAATCATGGGCACTAACTTTTCCTTCGATATTCATATTCACCGGGGAGCAGGTGCTTTCGTCTGCGGTGAATCAACAGCGCTGATGGCATCCATGTCCGGTAAAGCCGGAGAACCTAAGGCCAAGTATATTCACAATGTTGAATATGGCTACCGGGACAAGCCCACAGTTTTAAATAACGTTGAAACCTGGGCTAATATCCCGGAAATTATTCTTAAAGGCGCCGGCTGGTTTGCCGATATAGGTACCGGTGAAGTCAAAGAAAATCCCTGGAACGGTTCAAGCGGCACCAAGGTTTTCTCCCTGGTTGGAGATGTTAACAACACCGGCTTAGTTGAGGTGCCCATGGGTATTACTCTGCATGATATTGTCTTTAAAGTGGGCGGAGGAATTCCGAATGGCAGAAAATTTAAAGCCATCCAGACCGGTGGACCTTCCGGCGGTTGTATTCCCGATGATATGCTGGACATGAAAGTTGATTTTGACTCATTGAGCGAAGCAGGCTCAATGATGGGATCAGGTGGGATGATTGTAATGGATGATCATACCTGCATGGTTGATGTTGCCCGTTATTTTATCAACTTCCTGATAGATGAATCATGCGGAAAGTGCACGCCTTGCCGAGAAGGCCTGTTCGCTTTAAGTAAAATATTAACCCGCATTACAAAAGGCGAGGGCAGGGAAGATGACTTAGAGCAACTGCAGGAGCTTTCAGAAACTATCGAGGCATCAAGCCTTTGCCAGCTGGGCGGAACTGCACCCAACCCGGTTCTAACCACCCTGCGTTACTTTGAAGATGAATACATCAAGCATATTAAAGATAAAACCTGTCCGGCTGGGATCTGCACCGAGTTGATAACTTACTCGATTAACGACAACTGTACCGGTTGCGTTATCTGTGCCAAAAACTGCCCGACAGAAGCAATCAGCGGAGAACCAAAAGAGCTTCACACCATCAACCAGCAAGACTGCATAAAGTGCGGTATCTGCCTGGAATCATGTAAATATAATGCAGTGGAGGTAAAATAATGGCTACTAAAACAAAAGCCGGCCCAACAAAATACGAAATCAGCATAAACGGTAAAACAGCGACGGTTGTTGAAGACACATACCTGCTGAAAGCAGTGATGGATGCCGGGTTCAACGTGCCCACACTCTGTCACCATAAAGATTTAACCCCGGACGGAACCTGCAGGCTCTGTTTGTGCGAGGTTGAAACCAATGGCAAGAAAAAACTGGTTACAGCCTGTAACTATCCCGTTCGCAGTGAAATTAAAGTTAAAACTAACACCGAAGAAATCAAGAAGCACCGTAAAAGCCTGGCTGAAATGTACCTGGGACGCTGGCCCAACGTGGAAACAATTCAAAATATCGCCAAATTATGCGGAGCGACTGATAAAGAAAAGTATAAAAGTGATATAACTGATGAAAACCCGAAAGCCTGTATCCTCTGCGGCCACTGCGTGCGCGCCTGCAGCTCATTCATGATCCAGGACATTTTAGGTTTTGCCGGAAGAGGCATTAAAAGGCACCTGACCATGCCCTTTGGGGATGTAGACCCTCACTGTGTTGGATGTACTTCATGCGGTTATGTTTGTCCGACCGGGGCAATCCAGATTACCGATGAGATGAATAACCCGGTTGATCCTGAGTTAATTCGCCGTCATGGTATGAAGGTAAATGCTGAGATGGCGACCCTTGACAAGATGCAAAACCGGATGCGTGAAGTAGGTACCGCTAATATTGTGGAAGTAATGGACGCCTATGATCTACTACCTGTCCATAACTTTAAATTTGGCAAACATCCTGATACCCATAAAATCGACTCAAAAGTTATGACCCGTGATTACTTCACCCAGGGAGCAGCAGATGCCTGCTGGCTTGGTTGTTCAATGGCATGTGCCAAGGCTGTAGACGGCTTCGAGCTCAAAACCGGCCCCTATAAAGGAGAAAAAGTTGTAGTTGATGGGCCCGAATATGAAACAGCTGCCGGCGGGTCTAACATGGGAGGATTTGACCTTGATTTTATCGTAGAATATAACTTTTACTGCGATACTTACGGTATTGACACCATATCCTTTGCCACTACCATCGCTTTTGTAATGGAAGCTTTTGAAGCCGGAATTATTACAGAGGAACATACTGGAGGCAAAAAGTTAAATTTTGGTGCGATGGATGAAGCCCTGGAGTGCTTACATGAAATGGCTCGCGGTGAAGGCTTTGGTGTCGAAGTAGGCCAGGGTGTGAGGCGGCTGAAAGAGAAGTGGGTAAAAGAATTAGGCGCCGATCCTGAATTCCTTAACGATATCGGTATGGAAGTAAAAGGCCTGGAATTTTCAGAATACGTATCCAAGGAATCTTTAGCCCAGCAAGCCGGATATGCCATGGCTATAAAAGGTCCTCAGCATGACGAAGCCTGGTTAATCTTTATCGATATGGTTAATAATCAGATCCCCAGTTTTGATGACAAGGCTGAAGCACTTTACTATTTCCCGCTGTTCAGGATCTGGTTCGGATTGCTTGGCCTATGTAAGATTGTCTGGAATGATGTGGCCCCGGCCGATAATAGCAAGTATCCCCCACAGGAGGCTGCTAAAATTCCGGAACATGTAGAAAACTACTGGAAGTTTTTCGAAGGGATGACCGGAATTCCAGTAGACGAAGATAAAATGCTGCTGCAGGCTGAGCGAGTATTTAACCTGCAGCGCCTGATGAGCTATTACTTCGGTCGCGGCACACGCGAAGATGACATGCCGCCCCTGCGGGCTATCGGCCCGGCAACCGTGGAAGAATACCTTTCCAGGGAAGAGCGTTATGACAAACAGATGAAAGAAGAAATAGGCATAGATCCTGAAGGCAAATCAGCAGAAGAAAAGCTGGCCATAACCCGTGACCATCGCTTTAAGCAATATAATAAAGTAATTGACGCTGCCTATAAGCGACGCGGTTGGGATGAAAACGGTGTTCCCACTGTTGAAAGGTTAAAGCAAATTGGAATTGATATACCCGAGGTAATGGCCTTGCTGGAAAGACCGGATCAATAAACAGGGAGTTTTTCGAATGATTGAAGTAAATAATAAAGAAAAACTGGACTGGTTCGAAGGTATGACAGTTCAGGATGTCCTTGATAAAATGGGGTATATTTATCCCCGTATAACAGTTAGCGTAAATGATCAGCTGGTTAATAAAGAAGATTATGCAACCTATAAAGTGCCCGATAATGCCAGGGTTAATGTATTTCACCTGGCTCACGGTGGTTAACCTTTAATTTAAAGTAAAGTTAAAGTGGGAAAACAATTATCTTAACCTCGTTTTCCCGCTTTTTAATTTAGACGAATTTGACTTGTTGTTCAGATAGTGCTATAATTTGAAGGTAATACATTATAAAAACTTACATTAAAGCTGGAGAAAAAGGATAACTTATAGCCATTTCCATCCGGCTTTTTTATTGAAAAGTAACACGGAGTGGAAGGAAAAGCTTGACCGGGTTGAGGGCATATAAGCCAATAGCTTTTATGGCCGCGATTATAAAGATAAAATAAACCTGTTTGGCTTAACGGATGGCTGTAATCAAGGCTGTTTTGGGAGAATTGTCTGAAACCAACCTCTGCCGTTGCTATCTGTAAGTATGCAGGTTTTTTTATTGGAAATTTATTAGTTGGAGGAGATTATTAATGACAGCTCAGGTAGGCGGAAAGGCTAAAGTATATGGGATCGGTAACCCCTTAATTGATGTCCTTGCCCACGTCAGCGACGAT
The DNA here is from genome assembly GCA_007126465.1 of Syntrophomonadaceae bacterium. Taxonomy (GTDB): domain Bacteria; phylum Bacillota; class Dethiobacteria; order DTU022; family DTU022; genus T3SED10-7. The sequence goes on from SLBE01000216.1 coordinate 17,885, forward strand.
GACATTGAAACACTGGAACTTGAAAAAGGCACTATGACCCTTATTGACAGTGAGCGTGGTAACGAGATTTTAAAGCATATTGATGACAGGGAAAAACAATATGCCTGCGGTGGTTCTGCCCCAAATACCATGATTACACTATCTGCGCTGGGCATTGAAACTGCCCTTGCCGGAATTGTTGGCAGCGATGAGCTGGGTAATATATATACAAAGCGTTTAAAGGACAAAGAGGTTCTTTCTGATTTATCAGTTGTTTCCGGTGGCGATACGGGAAGCTGTATTGTCCTTGTTACTCCTGATTATGAAAGAACTATGAGCACCAGGCTCGGAGTCTGCCAGGAATTTGGACCTGATCATGTTAATCATGACCGTATTGCTCAGGCAGACTATTTTTACTTTACCGGATACATGTGGGATACAGATTCGCAAAAAGAAGCAATTAAGGCTGCCATCTCTACTGCCAGGAAAAACAATACAAAAGTAGCCTTTGATGTTGCGGATCCTTTCTGTGTTGAGAGACATCGTGATGATTTCCACGACTTAATCGAAAATTATGTAGATGTTTTGCTGGCAAATCGTGATGAAGCTCGTTTATTGCTTGACTTTGATGATCCGGAAAAAGCTTCAGCTGAGCTGGCTAAAAAAAATGTCATCGCTGCAGTTAAAAACTGTGCTGATGGATCCTGCATCACTGAAAATAACAGTAAAACCTGCCTGATAGATGCTTTCACTGTTGAAGCGGTTGACAGCACCGGTGCCGGCGACAATTACGCAGCTGGATTTATATATGGCCTGATTAATGGTTATTCCATTGCTGAGGCAGGCAGACTGGCTTCTTATATTGCTGCTCAGATTGTCAGGCAAACCGGGGCCCAGTTTGATGAAGAAACCGCAAACACTATTAAACAGGATATCAGTGAAGGTAAATGGCGTTAAGGTATTTCCAGGTTAATCCCTGGCTTAAATATAGTATTATAATTAAATGGAGGCGATAAAGAATGGATTACAAGGTAGCAGACTTAAGTCTGGCTTCCTGGGGAAGAAAAGAAATTGATATTGCGGAGAAAGAAATGCCGGGTCTAATTGCGACCCGCGAAAAATACGCAGATCAAAAA
>SLBE01000069.1 GCA_007126465.1 Syntrophomonadaceae bacterium
ACGTGGCCAACAGCGCGATCGGCGTCGACATCGGTTCCCGCACCATCGCGGTGGCCGAGGTCAAGGCTGGCCGGGGGACGACCTCGGTCACGAACTTCGGCGGGGTCGAGCTCCCCGACGATGTGGTGCGCGAGGGCGAGGTGCTGGACGTCGCCGCTGTCGCCGAAGCGCTCCGTGAGCTCGTGGACACCGCCAAGCTGACCTCGAAGCGGGTCTGGCTCGGCGTTTCGAACCAGCGCGTCGTGGTGCGGCAGGTCGATCTCCCGGCCATGGAGGAGAAGGAGCTCCGCTCCTCGCTCCGCTACCAGGTCCAGGAGTACATCCCCATCCCGGTCGAGGAAGCAGAGCTCGACATCCACGTCGTCTCCAGCTTCACGGCGGACGACGGCGCCGAGATGCAGCGGCTCCTGCTCGTCGCCGGACACCGGGACATGATCACCGCCCACGTCGACGCGGCGACCCAGGCAGGGCTCAAGCCGATCGGCGTGGACCTGAACCCCTTCTCGGTCCTGAGGGCCATGGGCGACGACAGCACCTTCGGGCAGGGCAGCCAGGTGCTCGTCGATGCCGGGGCCGGGGTGACCAACATCGTCGTCCACGAGCAGGGCATCCCGACCTTCGTCCGGATCCTGGTCATGGGCGGGGATCAGATCACCGATGCTCTGGCGTCGGGGATGGCCGTCAGCCGTCAGGAAGCCGAGGATGCCAAACGCGCGGCGACCGTCGGCTCCACCGGTGACGTGGTGAGCCAGATCGTCACCGAGCAGGCGGACGCCTTCGTGGACGAGGTCCGCAGCTCGCTCGACTACTACCAGGCGCAGACCGGGAGCTCACGGCTCTCCGGGGTCGTGCTCACCGGCGGAGCGTCGCTGCTGTCGGGCCTCGGTGAGCGCCTGGCCGGCAGCATCCGCTTGCCCGTCGAGGTCGGCAACCCGTTCGCGCGTTGGCCGGCCACCGACACGGTCTACAGCGAGGAAGACCTGGCGCGAGTCGGGCCGAGCCTGGTCACTGCCGTCGGTCTGGCCCTGGGAGGCCTCGAATGAGTGTGCGCGTCAACCTCCTCCCCGAGGCCACCAAGCAGCGTGGTCGCGCCAACCAGCAACGGCTGACGGCGGCCCTCGCTGCGGGAGTGCTGCTCCTGGCGCTCGGGGGCGTCTGGTGGTGGGCTTCCAGCCAGGTGCGACAGGCCGAGGACCGGCTCGCCGCCGAGCAGGCTGTGAGCGCCGGCCTCCGGGCCGAGGAGGCGGAGCTGGTCGCCTTCCGCGACCTGGCCAACCGCCTCGACCAAGCCGAGGAAGTGCTCGTCGCCAGTCTGGCCGACGAGGTCTCACTCGCTGGAGTCTTCCAGGACCTCGCCGCGGTGATGCCCGAGGACGCGCAGATCGACACCCTGGCCGTCAACCTCCAGGGGGTTCCCGAGCGCACCGATGTGATCGGCAACCTCGTGATCACCGGCCGCACGTTGACATCACATGCGCCGGGGGTGGAGCGCATGCTGCTCTCGCTCGAGAAGATCACGACCTTCGGTGAGCTGTTCCTGAACTCCTCCACGCTGGATCAGGAGCAGGAGGACCCGGTCGCAACGTTCTCGCTCGAGGGAGCGGTTCGCGCCGAGGCGAGGACCGATAGGTACGTCACTGGACTGCCGGGGGAGTTGCGATGAGCCGCATGGCGTGGGTGGTAACCGCTCTCGGAGCGGTGGCGGTCATCGCCCTGTTCTTCGTGCTGGTCTTCCAGCCGGCCCGCGAGGAGCTCGCCGAGGTGGAGGAACAGATCGCGATGGAGCAGGCTGAGCAGGCCCGGCTCGGTGCCGAGATCGAGCGCCTCCGGCTGGTGCGAGAGAGCGCCCCCGGCGTCGAGGCCGACCTCGCTGCTGCCGATGCCATCGTCCCTCGCGACCCCGCGCTGCCCGCGCTGGTACGCCAGCTCCAGGTGGCGGCAGACGAATCCGGCATCACGCTCACCTCGGTGGCCACCAGCCGTCCGGTCGAGCTGGAGACGCCCCCGGTGGAGGGACTCTCCGCGATCGACGTGAACACCCAGGTGGAGGGCGGCTACTTCCAGATCGTCGACTTCCTCCGACGCATCGAGCAACCCAGCATCACACCGCGCGGGCTCACATGGGTCAACGCGACCGTGACACGCAACGATGACAGCTATCCCGACCTGAACGTGTCGCTCGCCGGTCGTGCGTACGCGGTCGTCGCCGTGCCCCTGCCTCCCGAACCCGAGGTCGAGCCGGAGGACGCAGGCGAGGATGAGGATGACGAGGCGGAGGAAGCGTCGTGACGGACACTCGAACGCGCAGCCTCGAACCGATGATCTCGCGTGGCCAGACGGGCCTGCGCGGGCTGATCGTCATCCTCGGTGTGGCGGGGACGGCGATCGTCGCGGGACTCGCGGTCTGGCTCGGCAGCTCGTCGAGCGTCGACCCCGACCAGGGTGTACCGCTCGATGACCCGGCACTGACCGCCGAGGCCGACGCTGAGGACACCGCGGAGGCCCAGGCTGTCACCGAGCCGATCGCGCTGCCGCTGGTGACCTACGAGCTGTTCCTCGCCCGCGATCCCTTCGAGCCGGTCGTCCCCGAGCCCGTGCCGGACCCACCCGCTCCCACCGACCCCGCCACACCAGCGCCCGATGATGGCAACGGTCCCGCTCCGAGCGATCCCGGCGACACCACCGTCGGCAACTCGAACTCGGAGGCGAACGGCGCCTGCACCGGGACCGTCGAGGTGGTCTGTGAGGGACGGGTCGTGACGGTCGTCGAGCTCGCTGAGGAGAACGGCGAGCTGGTGGTCGTGATCCAGGTCGACACCATGCGGTACCGGGTCGCTGTGGGTGATGTCTTCGCCGACAACTTCCAGGTCATCAGCATCTCGCCCGAGCAGGTGAGGATCCTGTACGGCGACCGTGTCGCACGCATCGAGGTCGGCGACAACGCCCTGAAGTAGGCGGGTCCCACCTCGAGCCCTCGAGCGCACGGCACCCGCACGTCTGTCACTGTGCCGGCCGCCCGCTTCTGCTCAAGGCCATGGCGTCACCTGCCGATAGGGCGGCAAGGCCGGGATCCCGGCCGTATCCCGCGCGCAGGGGGCGACCGACGTGCGATCGACGCCAAGGGCCGATACGACCACCAGAGACCGGATCGAGGCCGCCGACGGCCTCTCCCTGGTCGAGATGCTGGTGGCCATCCTGCTGCTCGGCGTGATCCTCACCGCTGCCGCGTCGTCCCTCGTGCAGTTCATGCGCACCGCGGCCGACAACGAGCGTCGCGTGCAGGCGACCGCGTTGATGAACAGCCTCCATGAGGAGTTCCAAGCGCTGGCCTGGCAGGACGCCGTGGTCTACGAGGACGAGCTTCAGGCCCTCGTCGACGACGGCTTCGACGGCATCACCAACGGACCCCAGTGGGAGTTCGATGGGCTGGAGCTGGTCACGCTGCCAGGCCCGGTCGCCGGCGACCGACGGGATGGTGTACCTGAGATCTCCATCACGCCGGAGACCTCCGATGGCCGGGACTACGAGGTGATCAGGCTCGTCGCATGGAGCGATCGGGACGCTGGGATCAAGCGTTTCATCACGATCGTCCAGTGGAGCCTCTACAACCGTGTCTACCAGGAGCGCTACTTCTCCGAGCGCGCTCCGACGGCGTCCGAGGCCGGCGACCCGGAGCGGCCGCGCGTGGTGCAGTTCCAGGTCGGCCCGTCGCCGATGCAGCTGATCGATGTCTCCACGATTGAGCCCGCGCAGAACGAAGGTGAGATCAGGGTCACGGTCCGGTTCAGCAGCGGTGTGGACACCGCCGTCGTCCGCTATCGGTCGGTGGACACCATGCCGGACGAGTCGCTGGTCATGGGGGAGCGCACCCTCGATCTGACCGCCTACATCACCGATGAGTCCGGCCGGGGCGTCGCCTGGCGGGGGACGATCCCCGCCGGGACGCGGACCTTCCCCAACGGGACCCGGCCCTTCAGAGCGATCGGCACCCTCGGCGGTGACGAGTTCACCGGGAGCACCGCGATGGACTTCGAAGGTGGCTCCATCGCGGCGGGCACCGTTGAGGATGACGACAACGATGGTGCTGCTCCACCCCCGATCGATGATGGTGATGGCGGTGACCCGTACCCGGACCTCGGAGCGGTCACGATCGAGTCGGCCGGGCTGAACCGCGAGTGGGTCTGCCTGGACAACAACGGCCGGTTCGTCAACGACGTGACGGTGACGGCCTTCGTCTCAGGTGTCATGCCCGACGCCTACAACGTCTCGGCGACCTACACGGCAGGTGGCACCCGCAACCAGAGCCTCCAACCCGTGACAGAGATCTTCAACGGAAGCAACGCGGAGTTCAAGCTGGTCCTCGCGGCAGGGAGCGACCACGGTTTCAGCCTGACCGGTCAGAACACGGCCCAGACCGACTTCGTCGTGACGGCCCTTCGTCCTGGGTCCGGTTCCAACGACGTCAAGTCGACGGGCACGTTGACGGTTCTCCGTCACAACCAGCCGGGGTGTTAGGTATGAGATACCGATCCGAAACCGGCTTCACCCTCGTCGAGCTCCTCGTCGTCATGCTGCTCATGGGCGTCGTCGGTGGGTTCGTCACGGCGTCCCTGGTGCGCAGCATGCAGGTGACACGGACGACCTCCGAGCGGGCGATCGCGCTGCATGACATCGAGCGCTCGCTGCAGGTCGTCGGGCGCGAACTCCGAGTGGCGGACCCGATCTACCTCGCTGCCGATGGCGACTACAGGAACGTGATCGGGGCCGAGGTGGTGCGGGACCGCACGGTCCAGATCCACACCTTCCTGATCGAGGAGGAGGATGGGGTCCAGTTCCTCTTCCAGGAGATCACCGAGTACGACCTGGACGAGGTGTTCGCGGTCGGCGGTGATCCGTTGAAGGCGACCCCGACGACCTTGCCTCGTCGACGCCTGATCACCGATGTCGACAACGGGATCGACGCGGTCTTCACCTACTACGACGGGGACGGGACCGAGCTCTGTCCGCCCGAAGAAGAGTCCGAAAACGAGTGGGACTGCGACGAGCCAGAAGAGGTGTTCGCGGATGCCAGCCAGATCGGCATCCGTCTCGTCCGCAACCTCGACGGCCAGGAGCCCATCCGTGCCGAGACCCGCATCAACGTGCGCAACACCCGCTACGGGAGAGTCTCATGACCAGGGTTTCCTCGCGCCGACGCTCGCAGGAGGGGTCCATCCCCCTCGTGCTGCTCGCAGCCATCGTCGTCGGCGGCCTCATCATCGCCCTCTACATCGACGTGTCGACGGGGCAGCGACTCGCGAGCGCCGACCGGGACTTCCATCAGGCCGTGCAGGTCGCAGACGCCGGGCTCCAGGAGGCCTTCACGGTGTTGTCGCTGCTCGATCCTGCTGATCGCCCGGACATCGGGGAGCTCTACGTGAGCGACACGACCGGGACACTTGGCGCCGGTGAGTACGAGTGGACCGCGACCAGGGTCGGGACCAACCTGTGGGAGGTGCGGTCCGTTGGCGTCTTCGGGGTCCACACACGGACACTCGAGGCGGGGATGGGGCCCCTGTATCTGTTCGGGCTGGCAGCGTTCGGGGACATCCTGATCGAGCTCCGCGGCGCGAACGATGCGGACTCCTATCCCGGTGGCGGCAAGGGCAACGTCGGTTCGAACAACCAGGTCACGCTACGAGGCAACGCGACGGTCGACTGGGTCTATCGGTACGGGGGTGCGGCGTACAACGGCGGCGGGATCATCCGCTCAGGTGGCGGGATCGAGACCGGAGACCTACAGATCCTGCCGGATCTCGGCAGCGAGGCGTACGCGCCGGGTGGGGACTGCGATCCGGACGACCCCGA
>SLBE01000116.1 GCA_007126465.1 Syntrophomonadaceae bacterium
GCAATGTAATAGTCCAGCTCTATTCCGTCAAGCAGGCTGCCCACGGTATCTATTGCATAGCGCAGGCCTTCTTCGTGCTGCTTTTCGCTATCTGCATGCCCATATTCTTCGAATCCATAGCTGTATGATTGGCGGATCCGGTCCTTCACCCCGTTGTGGGCAATCTCCACGTAAGAATCGCGGGGCACCGCCAGGAGGGTTAGCTTATCCTGGTCAAAATTAACTGCTACGACCAGGATGGTATCAACAAAATAAACATCTCCGAAAGTATTATCCTCGTTGCGGTTATGCAGCCCGAAAAAGACCACGTTGACCACTCTTTCCTCAAAATATTCCTCTACCCCGCCGGAATCGCGGAAATCGTGGCTGAACAACGTGGCCGGAGCATAATAAACCTGGTAAAAGCCGTAAAATATGATCATGAACGAAACCAGGATTATTGAAGAGATAATACCGAGGGAAATATAAAACCTGTACTTGCGTGAAATATTGTTCAAATACTTACACCCCACCCGCCGCAAGGAAATCAGTTACCGGCATTCCTGGGCCCTTCAGAGACTACAAGGTTAACTTCAGAGCCGACCGTAGTTATAGCCCCGGCCATCGGTCTGCTGTATATAATTTTACCTTCGTCGAGGAAGTTATAATGCCTGCCCGATATTTCACCAACATCTAAGCCAAGTTCCCATAATATACGTTTGGCATTGTTTACCGTTTTACCTTCCAAATCAGGAACCTGCACCCTTTCTCTGGTACCGGGAACCGCCATGGAAGTTTCATCAGAATCATCTGCCTGATCATTGTCCAGGTCCTGCTGCAGCTCATCATCTACCGCTTCACTTTCTTCGCGATCCTCGAGTCCCTCACGATCACCGTTGCCCCGGCGCTCTTCAAGTTCCTTCTGGCGCTGTTCTTCAATATATTCAGGACTGTCTTCCAGGACAATCGTCGGCCAGGGTTCAGCTTCAACCCCGAAAACTTCCCTGATTATCTCGCGCCGGTCAGAATCATAAAGAACATGGTAATAGACCCCGTCTTTCATCTGACCTCCACCCTGCAGGGTATGAAAATCAAGGGTTTCATCTAGATCAGAGATATCCAGCTCCAGGGCATAATAGGCCAGGGCGGCAATCTGGGTATAGCTGAGGTCGGTTTCAACATAATCCTTGTAAATACGGTAGGTGGCCGGAATATCGGTTATCTTTCCCTCCTGCCGCAGGTAAATAAAGGTTTCACGCAGCAGGTTCATCTGACGGTCCATCCGGCCTTCGTCCTGGGCTGTTTCAGCATCACGGTACTGCAGGTAGCGCAGGTAAGTTTTGCCGTCCATGATTTGCGGCCCTTCAGGAACTAAAACCCGGCCAACCTCCCAGTGTTTATCGATGATCTCTTCTTCAACTTCGTAATATATACCACCCATGGCATCAACCAGCTCAATCACTGAATACATATCGACAGAGACATAGTAGTGAATGGGAATGCCACCGAGCACGTTACTTACTGTCTGCAGAACGGTCCGGATTCCTTCTTCATGGCGCTCGCCTTCCTGGGCGCGGTAATAACCGGAAAAATAGGAGTGGTTAATCTTGTCATGAAAACCGCCGGTGCCGTAAATAGGCACATATGAATCCCGCGGGATCCTTACCACGGAAACTTCTTCTGTGTCAAAGTTAATCGAGAATACGGCCAGCATATCGGGACGGAACAGGTATTCACCGTATGCCTCGCGATTCCAGCCGCGGTCAAAGCCCAGCAGGGCAATGTTCAGGGTGCGCTCAGAAAAAGCAGCATCTACGTCAACGCCATATTCTTCTTCAAAAACCTGGTCCTCCAGGAGAACCCGCTCGGCTTCCTGCACATCGCTGTAAAAGTTCATAGCGTAGACTCCGGCGGCAATAAGCAGGATCAGCAGTGCTCCGCCAAAAACAATAAGAAACTTTTTACCCCTGCTCAGAGGCTGCCTGGAATGTTGGCTTTGATCGAATTTATTATCTTTTTCCCGATCTTTATCCATATTAATGCCCTCTTTCAATAAATGGTATGATTCAACTGCCTAAATTATACCATAAAGGGCAAGGTTTCCGCTTTTTTCCCGCTTAAATAAGACTGGTCAGCCCACAGGTAGGCCCACTCTCCAAAACGGCCTACAGGCAGGATACCCTGCCCTTTCACATAATCAAGGATAAAATCCCGGCGCTCAATCATTCCGCGGTCGAAAGCTACGTTTCCATATGGCAGGGTGCGAAAATCGCTTACTACTAGATCCCGGCGGCTAGCCAGCTGCATCTTCTCCGCCGCTTCGATAACGTGTTCGATAAGAGCTTCCCCCGAGCAGGGCAGCGGCTTATGGCGCGAGTAGTAGGTTTCAAACTGCAGTGAACTGCAGCCCTCGGGTGTATTCGCCGGTGACTTGCGGTAAGGGGCATGGGCGCGGGCCGGCAGAATTTCTTCATCATAGATGTAGAACCAGAGATGCTCTCCTGCCACCTGCGGAACATTAAACCCTAGTGATACCAGGGCAATCGATGTGGCCCACAGCGTTTCGGCCGCTTCAAATACAGCATCCGGTACCCCTTCGATCATTTTGGCCAGCTCAGGAAGAGGCATACTGCTAACCAGGTGCCGGTAATACTCCCGGCTGCCGTCGCGGCATTCGACATATTTTTTTGCCGGGTCAATATAAACTACCTCCCTCCCGGTTTTTATATCTAAATCTTCCAGGAGCGGTTCCAAAAAGGCGCTGTACCCGCCGCGGCGAGGGTAGCGCATTTCCGGCAGGTAGTAGGTTGAAGGGGTTTCTCCGGTCATCGCCCCGAAGAGGACTTCCTCCAGGCTGGGCCTGTACAGGCGGTTGCCGATCCAGTCGGTGCTTAACTGCTCAGCGGGAACAGTCCAGTATTTACGGGTATAGCGGCCCGGGTAGCGTTCGGCAATTACCCGGCCGAACTGCTCGACCAGCCACTGCCCGTAATTGGAATCCTCGCCGCGTTCAGGCCGCTCTACAAAACCCTTGATTGCTTCCACTTTCTCTTCTACCGGCAGCGGGCAAAGGTTATTCTGAACAGGATGCTTCAACCAGCGCCCCTGCTCATAGTTATATGGTTCGGGCCGGTGAGTGATGCAGTCGGTCAAACCCAGCACCGCCTCGTAATGATCATTGTTGCTAAAAGCGAAATGAACGGCATTATCAAAGCGAAACCCGTCAAGGTGAAAATGATCCAGCAGACCACCCCAGCGCTCCTTCGCCTCGAAGATTACCGCTTCATGCCCTGCACGCCCAGCGTGAACTGCCGCTGACAGCCCGGCCACGCCGGCCCCAATTACCAAAACTTCAGCCATAAAAACCCTCCACTTGCAACATAAATAGTGAAAAACGTGTCAGAGATAATTTTCACTTTTAAAATAAGTTGTCAAGGTGTTTGACACCTTTTCAACCTATTTGCGCTCGACGGCCTCTTTTTCAACTGCTTCTTTACCGACCCCCCTGGCCGCGTCGCGGTTGAAAAGGGTCGGTATAGTCAATATAAGTATCTTAATATCCATCAGGACTGAGTAATCAGAAAGATAGTAAAGGTCATAGCGCAGCTTGTCCTGGGAGTTGGTGGCATAGTAACCGTTAACCTGGGCCAGGCCGGTTATACCAGGCTTCACCAGGTGACGCAGCTTGTACTCGGGAATTTCACGCTCAAACTGCTCAACAAAGTATGGCCTTTCAGGCCGGGGCCCGACGAGACTTAAATCGCCGCGTAAAACATTGTAGAGCTGGGGCAGTTCATCAAGCCTGGTCGCCCGCAGGAAACGCCCCACCGGGGTAACCCGGTCGTCTTCCTCCATGGAAAAGACCGGCCCGCTTTGCTCTTCGGCATCAACAATCATGGACCGCAGCTTGTACAGGGTAAAGATTTTGCCCCTGAAACCAACCCGTTCCTGGCTGTAAATCACCGGCCCGTTTGATGTAAGGCGCACGGCCAGGCTGCTTAAAGCCAGCAGCGGCAGGGCCGGAACCGCTACAATTAGGGCAAACAAAAGATCGCATACCCTCTTCATGAAATGCTGCAGAAAGGTCAGCTGCATATCGTGGCATTCAATAACCGGTGTATCGTGGACCTGGGTCATTGCAGCCCTGGTCAGGATAATTTCGTACAGGTCGGGAACAATAAATACTTCCTTGTTTTGATCAAAGCTTTCCCTGACTATCCGGTTTTTCTGGTCCATGGCCAGGGCGCCGGTGATCAGAACTGCATCCACCTTGTCAAGCCATTCCGGCAGCTGATCAACTTTTTCCGGATCTAAGACCCTGGTCACTTCAAAGATCCCCTTCGGCAGGCACATCAATTTTTCCAGGGCCTGGTCAACCTCGTTGCGGCTGCCGATAACCAGTAGCTTCTTCTGGCCATGAATCCACATCTCCAGGCGCCAGTATAAAATGCGCCAGCCCAGTAACAGCACAAGCTGCAGGAGCGGTGCTGCCACGAAGACACTGCGTTGAAATATAAATGCCCGGGTCCAGAAAGCAAAGAAGATGCTAAAGACGGTTAACCCGATCACGGCGATAACCAGGGAACGGACAATCGGGGTAAAACCGCTGCGCTGTTTCGAGTAGAGTCCCAGGCTGTTGAAGAGAAGCACGGTAACCAGGGATACAGCAGGGAAAAGGATAAACAGAGGGCCAATCTGAAAGCTCTGCAGCTGGCCGGTGGAAAGGACAAAACCAAAATAAAGCCCCAGGTTAGCCAGGGCGATGTCAACCAGGGCAACCAACCACTTGGGGATGCTTTCCGGTTTAAGGTAAGCCCCATTTTTCTCTGCTGCCATTCCGACCCTCTCCGCTTATGTTATAATTTTCTATAGGTTTGATTGCAAACTGCTTAATGTTTTCTGGCCAACAAGACCTTTTTCCTGCCTATTATACAACGTTAAAGGTCATTACGAAAGCAAAATAATTCGTTTGGCAGCTTTATTTTAAAGGCTTTACAGGTTGATAGTGCGGCTCGAAAGGTTTGTAACGGCCAAGGCCGCGCAGAATTTGCAGCAGGTTGCCCAGGTAAACCAGGTAAAAATACCACCTCTTTTTAACCAGGCCGCTTATCACAATAATTGCCAGGTTAAGCAGCAGCGGGATAAGAGGCCGGATAAAGGCCAGCGGGATCGTCAGCAGGCCTGCTGCAACAATGAAGGGATAGGGGTAAACACGGATAAACTGCCATAAATTTCCCTGGCGCAGGCGGGCAGCCACCACCTGGCCGGCACCGTAAAGCTTTTTCTCGCGCCAGTGGGGAAGGAAATTTAACATCAGTTTTTCTTTCTGGCTAAGATGGGGCGTATAATGGTCTACCATGGGCAGATCAACGGCCCTGAGCCTGCCGCCGAAAGAGCTGATCCGGCTGTAGAGGTCAACTTCTTCCAGCTGGTAAACAGCAGGGTTCCAGTTACCGGCTTCCAAAATTGCCTGCCGCCTGTAAAGCACTGCCCCACCATGGTAGCGTGCTTCACGTCCCCAGCTCCCTGCCGGTCCGGTTTCCTCTTTTGGCAGCACAACACAGTCACGTTCAGCTACAACCTGCCCCGCCTGATCAAGGTACAGGTTACGGGTGTGGCCGACAAAACCAACCGTTTCTGAAGGCAGACCGGCCTGGCCGGAAGAATTATCCGTGACCTGACCGGGATCTTTCTGCTCTGCCCGGATTTCCAATTCCGTTTCTTTCAATCGTTCCAGGAAACCTTTAAATTCAGGCCTTAAAACCATATCCCCATCCAGGTAAAGGATCCAGCGCCCACAAGCTTCGACGGTCCCAATATAACGACCTGTGCCGGGAGCATATACCGAGTCCTCGTCAACCA
>SLBE01000150.1 GCA_007126465.1 Syntrophomonadaceae bacterium
AGATTAGTACTTACTGATTATTTAAGAATATCCCTTAGCTGGGCTTTTAATTCGTTGGTTTCTTTTTCAACATCTTTTTTTGCTTCTTCCCAGGTGCTTTCGCCAGCTTTTTTCAAGCCTTCCAGCTTTTCTTTGGATAGTTCCATTTTCTTTTCAAGTTCTTTCACTTTTTTTTCATATTCAACCTTGGCATCGGCGCTTTTACCCTGAGCTTGTGCTTTTAATTTATCTACTTCAGCTTGCCATTCCTTTAGCTGCGCTTCAATTTTTTCCTGGTATGCTTTTTTATCCATACTCTATCGCCTCCTATAGTTATTATTATAACGTATAGAAGCTTATTGTTCAACCATAAATGAACAATTCTCCATTTTTACAGCACAATTAAAGGTGAGGTCATAATTTGGATGTGTTTTAATAAACTGCTTATTAAATATACTCAAAAAATAGTTAAGAAGTTCTAATAAATTAGAATGGCAGCAGGATTTAATGTGCTTAAAACGAAAAGGTAAATAAACTAAGGTAAGGAAGTGAAAGCGATATGAGCAATATACCAACTCGCGAAGAAGCGATGACACTGCTAAAAGAGTATAATAAAAACGATGCCCTGGTTAAGCACGCCCTGGCAGTAGAAGCAGTTATGGAGCATTTCGCAAAAAAATATGAAGAAGATCTTGAAAAATGGAGGGTGATAGGCCTTATTCACGATCTTGATTATGAAAAATATCCTGACCAGCACTGCCATAAAACAGAAGAAATATTAAGAGAGCAAGATTGGCCTGAAGATTATATTCGAGCTGTAATCAGCCACGGCTGGAAAATCTGCACCAATGTGGAACCAAAAGAAAGGATGGAGAAAGTCCTTTATACGATAGATGAACTTACCGGTTTAATCGTTGCAACCGTACTGATGAGGCCAAATAAAAGCATTATGGATTTAACCCCGAAATCAGTGAAAAAGAAGTTCAAGCAGAAAAGCTTTGCTGCCGGAGTTGACCGCAGCATTATCGAAGAAGGCGCAGAGATGCTTGGTATGGAACTAACTGAGGTAATTGATGAAACCATCAAAGGGATGCAGGCCAGGGCCGAAGAACTCGGACTAAAAGGAGATTTGTAAAAAAGAACAAGGTACATAGAGGGTTTATTATTCGCATATATAGCCTTTACCGACTTTACCGATCACCTTTTTTAGAGACTACATGGTTATAACCCGGTAGCCTTCATTTACATAAGCCGACATCGAAGGATGTCCGTTCATATCATCTTTTAGAGGAATTCCAACTGTTTCGTTATATTCAAGTACACCCATCTGCGCGGAACAGGCCTTGCAGATACCATCAATAAGGCCTTTTTCTTTAGCCTTAATATACAAGGGATTTTCAGAAGCTTCCATATCCTTGATTAACCTGACTGCTTCACCTTCTACAATGATTAAAGCTTTCAAACCTTTGCTTTCCATATCCAGGGCATTGAGAAGAACGTGTATAAAACAAACCTGGTTGCCGTTGAATGCAAAATAGATAAACTTCTCCATATAAAACCTTCCTTTCTTGACTGCTCTATAAAGATATTATTTTACTTTTAATACTGCAGTAAAGGCTTCCTGGGGGATTTCGACCCGGCCGATTTTTTTCATTTTTTTCTTGCCTTCCTTCTGTTTCTCCAGCAACTTCCTTTTCCTGGTGACATCTCCACCGTAGAGCTTTTCGGTAACATTCTTTCGCAATGCTTTAACTGTTTCCCGGGCAATAATATTATTCTCGACAGCGGCCTGGATCGGCACATCAAACATCTGCCTGGGAATAATTTCTTTTAATTTTTCCACCATCTCCCGGCCTCGCGGGTAAGCTTTATCCTGGTGAATAATAAAGGATAAAGCATCAACTTTTTCTGCATTAACCAGGATGTCCATCAATACCAGTTTCGATTTCCTGTAGCCATGCATTTCATAGTCCAAGGCTGCATAACCCCTGGTGCGTGATTTAAGCAGATCGAAAAAATCATAAACAATTTCTGCCAGCGGTAAATAATAGGTTAGCTTAACCCGTTCTGTATCAAGGTACTCTGTATCCCGAAACTCCCCTCTTTTTTCCTGGCACAACTCCATGACCGCACCCATGTATTCTGCAGGAATTAAGATCGAAGCATCAACGTAAGGCTCTTCGATTGCTTCCCTATCTCCAGAAGGAGGCATTAGTGCAGGGTTGTCAACTTCAATCATTCTTCCATCTTTTAAGTGGACCCTGTAAACCACACTGGGAGCAGATACTATTAAGTTCAGACCATACTCCCGCTCCAGCCTTTCCCTGACAATATCCATGTGCAGCAGACCAAGGAAACCGCAGCGAAAGCCAAGTCCAAGGGCTGCTGATTTTTCAGGCTCATAAGAAAGAGCTGAATCATTAAGTTTTAACCGCTCAATTGCTTCCCTCAGGGTTACAAAATCATTGCTATCCTGTGGGAAAAGTCCGCAAAAAACCATGGATACAACCTTCCGGTAACCAGGCAAGGCCTTTTCTGCAGGGTTTTCTGCCCCGGTTACCGTGTCACCAACCGCAGCATCGGCAACATTCTTAATTGAAGCTATCAGGTAGCCGACCTCACCTGCAGCCAAACCCTCTACCGGCTCCATGGCCGGCCGGAATACACCAATTTCAGATACTTCAAATTCCTTACCTGTATTCATAAATTTAATTCTATCACCGGTATTTATGCTTCCTTCTACCACCCGGATATAAGCTACAACTCCCCGGTACCTGTCATAGTTTGAATCAAAAACCAGGGCTTTTAACGGAGCATCCGGATCACTTGGTATTGGTGGCGGGATTTTCTTTACTACAGCATCAATAACCGCTTCAATACCTGTACCCTGCTTGGCGGAAATGGGCAAAGCATCTGCCGCTTCATCTCCAATCAAATCTATCAGCTCACCTTTAACTTTTTCAGGATCAGCACTGTCAAGATCAATTTTGTTAATAACAGGCACAATGGCTAAATCCTCTTCTAAAGCTAAATATGTATTGGCCAGAGTCTGAGCCTCAATTCCCTGTGCAGCATCCACTACTAAAATTGCTCCTTCGCAGGCAGCAAGACTTCGTGACACCTCGTAAGTAAAATCAACATGCCCTGGAGTATCAATTAAATTCAAGACATACTCTTCGCCATCATCAGCCTTGTAAGATAGGCGTACAGCCTGCAGCTTAATGGTGATACCCCGCTCCCTCTCCAGGTCCATCTGATCAAGAACCTGCTCTTTCATTTCACGTGCAGTAAGGGTGCTGGTTGCCTCAAGCAGACGGTCGGCCAGGGTTGACTTGCCGTGATCAATATGCGCTATGATACAAAAGTTCCTAATATTTTCCTGCTTCAAATGATATTGCCTCCATCCAGATCTTCTTCCTGTAGGATTATAACACAAGATCAGCCAGGAATTAATTATTGACACCTGGCAGGACATGATTTTGAGAATTTTAAAGCTTTGCCAGGTAGCGTTTTAGCGGCCGCCATCTATTTTGAAGGCGTTTTGCAGTAAAATCGAGCAAAGAAGGATAGCGCAGGAAAAACTTTTGAAGCATAAAAAGACGCCAGACTTATCTAACAACAAAACATCATGCCCCTCTAAGGCAAGCAGTGCAGCATTCAAAGCACCTGAAGGACCTGCTCCTGCTACAACAACTTCGTACTCACTTTTCATTCAAATTACCCTGACCTTTCTTGTGGGCTATTCACGCCAGTACTCAGGTCGATTAATTGCGTCAGCACAAAGAATTTTTCCGGTTAACTTGCTAGCTAAACCCGGGCTTAGTTCACGAACCATCCAGGCAGCCGCAACCTCATCAGGAATAGGATATGGAGCTTCAAGACCAAGTCTTCCAGCTACCTTAAAACCAAAACGAGGATAATAATTTGGATGACCAAGAACAAATACGAGTTTTACTCCCTTTCGGGTCAGTATCTGTAAACCTTTTTCAATTAGCCGACCTCCTATCTCCCTGTTTTGTTCCTCCGGTAATACAGCAAGGGGTGCAAGTAATTGAATATCCAGATTCGAATCAGTGTCAAGTTGCGCGCTGGTAAATAATATATGTCCGATTATCTTCTCATCCTTCAACGCTACAAGAGAAAGCAGTGGCCGGGCAGTCGGATCGCTTAAGAGATCATTTATTAGTTTAAAAATTTCCGGGCCTTCATTTTGACCAAATGCCTCTTTTGCAACGTTCAGTAATTCCTCTAAATCTGCCTTTACTGCTTCGCGTATTATCAATTATCTATCTCTCCAATAACAGGTTATTACTTGATTAGATTTTTTACTTTATCCTTGATATTTTCATATAGACTTTCAATACCGGCTTTATAATAAGTATCCCTGTTCCGGCGGAAAATATCCAGTGTAGTTGCTTCGATTAACTTCCATAACATTTCTTTTTCAGGAGTATTCCTGAAATAGTCCAATTTTACCTGGTATGCACCCTTGTACTGCCTGCCACCACCATTCGGCGTAATCCGTTTAATAATCCTGTTTAAGTCAACAGAACTACTTCCGGATCGCAGGGAAACATCCAGGTACATTTCACTTTTCCTGGGGTTTTCTATAACAGCAAAAACCGCAACCAGGCTGTGGTTTCGATTTTTCAAAATCATATCTGCTGCCAGGGCAATGGAATCCCTGTTTTTTGAGTCAACAAAACCAATCCCGTATAGACCCCAGTCTTTATAAACAACCTCATTGCCTATCCCTTTGTTATAGTAGAGCAACATCTCGGGAGTTGGTGGCAAACTGTTGATATTTTCCAGGAAACTCTGATCTGCAAAGCCAGACAAGAAACTTAATGCTTCCACGTCAAGGGGATTAATATGATTGTATCTATCGGTATCGGTTTGAATGCCGAACATCAATGCTGTGGCAGCAACAGCCATATCCTCCGCGGACAGTTCCAGATCCAGATTCTGCAAAATTAAAGCAACCAGGGTGCTGGTGGAGCCCACATCAGTTCTAAGCAGCGCATAATCAGCCGGTACTGCATCCGATGATTTGGCATGGTGATCAATATGAACAGCACAGGGAAGTTTACCACCGATTGATTCCACCCTGTTGTTTTGAAAATCGGGGACAATGTAGGCTTCATATTTTTGAATATTAATATCTTTATCAAAATTAACAGGTATTTCTAATCTGTCAATTAATAGCTGATTTTGAGGCAGCGACAATTTTCTTTCTGCATAAATTGCCGATTCAATAGAATAATGATCAAGGATTAGCTTGATAGTATACGCCGAAGCGATAGCATCAGGATCAGGTGAACCGGGGATAAAAACTGCCAGAGCTTTATACTTTTGAACTGCTTGAAGGAATAATTCTGCCTCTTTTTTCATGCGATGCCTCAACCTTTTTGATCATTATACCATTTTTTTGCATTAATAAAAATTATTCGCGATCACTTGTTTAAAATCTTACTAAAGGGGGACCGGCTCACTCATGACGAAACCTTACCGAGGGATGTGAAATAACCATGTCAACAAAAATCGTCTTTACTATCGCCTTTAAAGAAAACTATGCAGTTACTCAATTAAAACTTTTACTTGACACTCTACTATCATATCAAATATTATCTTAGCAACAATAAAAACTGTAAGGGCAAAGCTACCGAAAGGTAGTGACGCAAAGCTAGAGGGGCTAAATCACGTTTTGTGATATGTCAGCCAGTTACCAGGTGTAGCCCGGATGGACTAAGCCCTCTGCTTGGTAACGCAGGTGGGTTTTTTATTTGTTAGAAAATACCAGTTCAAACAAAGGCTCAATATTCTTTTCTCTAGTAAGCAATTTAACTCCTAGCCTGAAAGGATGATCACCATGCGTAAAGTATCGCTGGAAAAAATTGAACCCGGTATGCTTCTGGCCAAAGACATTTATGGTGAAAGAGGCCAGGTGCTGCTCAGAGCTGACATTGAACTAAAACCACGCTTTTTAAATTATCTTGAGCAGGCAGGAATAGAATTTATATACGTTAGGGATAGCCGGATCGAAGATGTAAATGCTGAAGACCCGATTACCGAAAAAACGCGCCAGGTTGCCCGTTCAATGGTTAAGAGTATCACCAGCAGCATCAAAAACAACGATACTGGCAGTAGCGGAAAAATCGCAAAAAGTATAAATGTTCAGGACCGGGAAATACTGGAGACCGTAAATCAAATAATTGATGAACTGCTGGATAGTAAGGATATAGTAGTACAGTTGATTGATATTAGATCAAAAGATAATTATCTGTTTGCTCACAGTGTTAATTGTGCCGTCCTGGCAACACTGGTCGCAAAGAAAATGAGATATAAACCAAAAGAATTAAGATGGCTTGCAACAGGTGCTCTTTTTCATGACCTGGGAATGGCTGTTCTTCCCAAAAACATACTGGAAAAACAGGATAAGTTGACCGATGAAGAATATCTGGAAGTTAAGAAACATCCACTTCACAGTTTTGATATCTTTAAAACTACGAATATCTTTGATGCTCGTGCCGGAGCAGTAGTGCTGCAGCATCATGAACGTTACCAGGGTCAGGGTTACCCGAGGGGACTGGCCGGTAAAAGTATCAACCCGCTGGCACAAATTGCAGGCATTGCCGATGTATATGATGCCATGACCTCTGATAGGCCATACAGAAAATCATATCAGCCACATGAAGCTGTGGAAGTACTGCTCTCCCAGGGAGAAGAACTGTTTGATGTGTCTATCCTGCAGCATTTTCTCTCTATAATTGCAGCCTATCCGATCGGCTTGCATGTTTTATTAAGTAACGGAGATAGCGGATTGATTGTGGCCAATAACCCCGGTTTTACTCTCAGGCCTGTAGTGCGAGTTTTATACCGGGATGGCGAAATTCTTGAGCCCCATCCTGCCCCTTATGACCTGGATCTCTCTCAAACCCTGGACTTAACAATTATTAAAGTTATTGAATAAATATCATTTAAAAACTCTTATTAGCCCTCCTGCTAAAGATACATTTTGAAGTATGGCAGAATAATGCTATGATTAGGACTAAGGCAATTATAAGCTGGCGGGGATAATAGATGACAGACATAAAAAAATACCAGGGCAGAACAGCAGCCCCGGCAAAAGAACACCTTGCTAAATCAGGTAATGCTATTGCCAATAACCTCGCCGAAATGCAAACGATCGCAGAAAGAGTATCCCAGTATCAACAACGTTCCATTAAAGGTGAACGGGGTAAAATGCTCCATTTAGGCAGTCTTTTTTACGACTACTACCTGCTGGTAGAAGAATGCCTGCTGATTATTGCCAAAACCACAGACCGGTGGATTCCCGGCAGCATGGATTGGCGGCACCGATTGATCAAGCTGCTGCAAAGCCCAATTCCGGAAAAAAGACCGCAGATATTGTCTGCTCAGTCTGCTCTTCATATAAACGATTTTCTCATATTCTACCTCAACTATCATCGCCATAACGCTGCATTTTCAGAAGAAAAGCTGGAAAAATTAGCTGGTAAGCTAATGCAGCTTAACCAGCTGCTTGACAGGGAATTTAACCTGGTTGTTAAAGTTTTTGCACCTGGAAAACATTAACAGTAGATAGGCCTGTCCTGTTTATCTCCCGGCTCACCTGATCATTTTTTCGAGTATGGACCATTTCCCAAACCTTTTGCAATACCAATACCTAATACCATGGCAAGATTGTCAATAAAAAGACCCGGGACCATATCTAAAGCTAATTTAATCTAATATACTACTTCCTCTTGAGGCACAACTTACGTTAATATTCTCTTCTTCAGTAGAAGCAGCACAGGAATCAACGCCACAGTTATTGCCAGGGCTACCAGCAATTCAAACCAGACCCCGCTTAAGGATTCACCCATAATTGATACAGTCCAGATCGGTTCGATTACCCAGTAGAGCGGGAAAAACTTTGCAATCCACTGCGGCCAATCGGGGAAAAGGTAAAAGATAACCGGCACAAACAGGAATAGTCCCAGGCTTTTGATCAGGGTAAAGAGCATAGTAGCATTTTTCGAATATACTCCCACCAGCAGGCCGATCATTGAGGTA
Organism: Syntrophomonadaceae bacterium; assembly: GCA_007126465.1. GTDB lineage: Bacteria > Bacillota > Dethiobacteria > DTU022 > DTU022 > T3SED10-7. The sequence continues at coordinate 8,053 of SLBE01000150.1, forward strand.
AGTGCAGCCGCAACTGCCACCACGACCAGAACTTCCAAAGGCCGCGGCCCGAAAGCCTGGTTTAATAGAAGTGTAGCGGAAGCCAGAAATACAGAAAAAATAAAACCAATTAGCCATTTAGAGGCAAGCACTTCATTGATCTTGACCGGAGTAACCAGCATCGCTGTTAATGTGCCTTTCTCCTTCTCCTCCACCAGGCTGGAACTGGGCACCCAGATACCCGACATGGCCAGGGCGTAAAAAACTATAACCGGTACCAGCCGGATAGATATAGGCAAGCCTTCTTCACCAAAATAGACTGTTTCAACCTGAACGGGAGCTTCACTGTCTTCAACTTCTCTGATCATTTCAATGGCTGTCACTGCAATGATAATCCTGTTTGCGGCCAGGCTTTCTCCACTGATGTAAAATTCCAGCACCGGCTTTTCTCCATCCCGGACAGCATCATCAAATCCGGGTGATAAGACCAGGCCTGCATCAAGATCGTGATTTTCAACCAGCTCTTTCAGCCTGTCAACATCACCAACCAATGAAACCTCAAAACCATCCAGCTCCTGCGCAGCTACAGTAATGTTTGAGCTGCCCAGGTCGACAAGACCCAGCCTCGGTTTCGGTTCGAATAGCGAGCCAAAGGCAAACTGCAGGACCAGGGTTAAGGCGAAAGGCATCAGCAGGGCCCAGATAAAGAATGGTTTCCTGGGTCCCACTGAAAAATCCTTAAATACCATCCTTAGGACACGTTTTATGCTCACAGTGCTGCCACCTTCCTTTTCAGGACAACCAGGCCTGCTGCATAGATCACAACAACCCATATAACTGCATAGGCTAAATGGTATAGCGAGTCAGCCCAAAGCAAATCATAAACTGTTATGTCATATAGAAGTCGAACAATCGGGTAGCTGGGAAGATAACTGACCCAGGTTGCAACGGAACCGGGGAAAAGCACGGCAAATGAGGGGATCATGAGTGGGATGATAAAAAGCATGCTGAACATGAGCTGCCCGATAAAATCTTTTCCTGCAGCGCCTACAAACATGGCGACTGCCGTAAAAAGCACTGACCCCAGCAGTACAGTAACTAGAAGCAGCGACCAGTTCTCCACCGTAAATGCACCAACAAGTAGTAAAATAATCACAGCCTGACTCATGGCCAGGGCAGTCCCAAAAATAGTCTTAGCCAGCAAAAAGTGACCCACCCGGACCGGCGTTACCAGTAAAGCTGTTACCGTGCGCTGTAATACTTCATTTGAAATAAGCGAAGCCATGGCAAAGGTTTCCATCATCATAATGAAAAAGGCAACCATCGGCCTCATCCGGTCACGCATGGTAATCTGTTCACCAAGTCGGTCAGTCCCAAGGATGATCACTTCCTCATCAGGCAGTTCAACCGGCAAATCATGCCCGGCCAGATGGTATGCTATTTCGCGTATCATCCCCTGCATGGCATTTCTTAATTCTTCCGGCACATCGGCATCAGTATAAAATGTAACAGTCTGGCTTTCCCCCAGCACCGCATCACCAAGAAAAGCGGGTGGAAGTGACATGCCTATGCCAAGCTGAATTCTGTCGGCATCTTCCGGTTCATCCTGGTCGCTTTCCGGATCATGGAACAGATAATGCTGCTGTTCTGTCTTATAAACCTCAAGCTCTCCCCTGATGGCCTGCTTTAACTGCTCTTCATTGTCAAATTCCACCAGGACAAGTCCTTCTCCTTCGAATGCTGTTTTTGCTTCTTCGAGCTGATTAATAATTTCAGCAGGTAGTCCTGCTTCTTCCAGCAATTTTTTTCCCTCGCTAATTAAAACATCAAGCGACGGGCTGATGGCGAATGTTATTTCTTCATCTACCTCATCGGGAACCATCCAGAAGATAGCAATAAAAAAAACCAGGCCAAGCACGGTCAGGAACAGATAAATCATGTTTCGGCTGTACACCCGGATATCTTTTTTTATAATTGCCAGGAGAAGGCCGCTGTTCGATATTCTTTCTTTCATCCAGCCAGCCTCCTGCCTGTCAACTTAATGAAAATCGCCTCAAGGGTGGCCTCCTCGGTGTGGATAGTAAGCAAATCTGGTGAAGCTGCAAGTTCACTGAGGCGGGTAGAAGATTTATCGCCATCCAGGGGCAGATTCTCCTCTGTCACCTCATCACCATCACGCAGGCGCACTCGCACAGATCTCTTGCCGTACTTAAGTTTCAGGTTTTCTGCTGTATCAAGGGCTGCTATTTCCCCTTCGTTTATAAAAGCCACCCGGTCGGATAGCTCATCGGCTTCATTCATGTTATGTGTTGTCAAAAGCACCGCTGCCCCTCGTGCTGCTTCTTCCTTGATGGTTTTTCTTATTTCCACAGCAGTAACCGGATCAAGCCCGTCTGTTGGCTCATCAAGAAATAATACCTGCGGTTTATTAATAAAAGCACGGGCAATCATCAGGCGCTGCCGCATCCCTTTAGAATAGTTCCCGACACGATCCCTGGCCCGGTCTGTGAGACCGACTCTTCTTAATGCTTCCAGGGAATTGGGCTTGCTTATGCCGAATAGTGATGCAAAAAAATTAAGATTTTCAAGAGCAGTCATTTCAAGGTATAGGTTTTTTTCTTCAAAGGTAACCCCAATCTGTGACTGAAGAATAGGATCATCCCGGCCAATATCTCTGCCCAGGATTTGCGCAGAGCCCTGCTGCAAGGCCAGTTGTCCGGTTAATACTTTTATGGTAGTAGATTTACCGGCACCGTTAGGCCCAAGAAAACCAAGAATTTCACCGGGACGCACTGAAAAGCTAATATCTCTAACTGCCTGCAATCTACCGTAACGATGACTCAGATTCTGTACATTTATTGCCGGTTCAGTCCAATCCGGTGTGATGCCTGGTTTTTCTCTCTCCGGAACTGTTTTGCCCTGCATCTCCCTTTTCATTTCTTCCAGTGACATTGCTCTGACCAATTTACCACTTTCCCAAAAACCGGATTTTTTTTCACCATCAGCCTGTATCTTGATTCCGTATCCCTGGCGTTTGCCTTTAAAAAATTCGCCCTTGTAGCTGTCTCCGCTTGCATACATTAGCCTTCCCCTGCCATGGGGTAATCCCTCTTTCCATTCTCCCTCATACCTGGTTCCATCCGGCAGCATGAATTTGCCTCGCCCATGGGGAACATTGTCCTTTAACTGTCCAGTGTAACTTCCTCCCTTCCACTTGATACTCTGTACTTCGGGAGCTTTCTGGTTTGCTGCCATTTTCTTCACCCGGCCTGTTCTTAATTATATTTACTCGAAAACTGCTTAGACCTATTTTGCCTTATGTGATCCCGGTGTTGCCTAATATTTTACAGGAACAACACTACTGCCATATTACCAGCAGTTTCCGAATTATTCAATATTTATATCCTGGCCGAAAATCAGGTTTATTTAAATCATCATAAACAGTTGATTTGACCACTCCTACAAGCCAATGATAGTATTGCTGTAGGCTATTACAGAAATGTAAAACTGCTTTACAGGCAGTCTTGAACCGATAATATTTTTAAACATGTGGAGAAATAGTTATGAATAATAAGTTAAAAAAATCCTACCAGGGTAAGGTTGCTATTGTAACAGGAGCCAGTGCGGGGATAGGCCGGGCAATTTCGGAAAAACTGGCTGAATATAATGTAAGGCTGGTTCTGGCAGCTCGTCAGGAGAATCCACTTAAAGCTCTTGCTTCAGAACTCGAAACAGAATGTATATATGTGCCGACAGACGTATCAGTTTTAAGCCAGGCCGAGCACCTCGCTAATGAAACGCTGAACCGTTTCGGACAGGTAGATTTTCTTTTTAACATTGCAGGAGTGATGAAGAATGCCGGTTTTGGGGGACTACAAAGTGAAGATATCCAACAACAGGTTGAAACAAACCTGATGGGTACAATTTACTGCTTACGTGCAGTTGTTCCATATATGCAAAAGCAGCAGTCAGGCCATATCGTAAATATGTCCTCACTTCTGGGCAGGTTCCCTATACCCGGTACAGGTGCTTACAGCGCTTCCAAATTTGCTGTTGCCGGCCTTACCGCTGCACTTCGCCATGAGCTTAAACAGGACAAGATCGACATGACTATAGTGTTCCCTTCATTTGTTAAAACCGGAATGATGGATGGCCACATGAAAAGTGTTCGCCAAAGCCGCTTCTACCAGTTAAACAGCAATTATATGCCCGAAAAGGTTGCGGCAGCAATAGTTAAAGGTGTGGCAGACAGGAAAAAAGAACTTACCCTGCCCCGCTACATGCATCTGGTCACCCTGCTTTATGGTAAATTTCCCAATCTTGTGGAAAGCATCATGGGTCGCTTAATAGGCGGCTGGCCAGGCTATAATCAACCCTGGGAACCATAAAACTATATTAATTGACCAGGTAAGTTATTAAGCTGTAAATCCCGAATCCTGCTCCCAGCAGGAGATAGATCATTATTCAGGGCGATATGCTCTTATACCATGGTACTTTATTTTCTTTCATCTCTAATTCAACCATTATGGATTCTCCTTTCCAGGCAGCTCAAGCTTGTCATTACATTATAACATAGATATATTCCAAAATAACAATAAACTTGCCAAAAATGTCTTTGCTAATAAATTTTATCTTTTAAGTTTCGAGAAAAAAAGTTATTACTTATTTGCCGACCTTTTTAATACTATGATATTATCTTTTGAGTGGCATTTGATGCATCAAGACAAGGGAGTTTCAAATTAATGTATGCTTCATTGAGAAAAACAGCACGTGAGCTATTGCAAAATGCACTGCAAACCAGCATCACGCTTTTTAAAATAATTATCCCGATAAGCATAATAACCCGGCTGCTCCAGCAGTGGGGCATAATCGACTATATAGGAATCATCCTGGCCCCGGTAATGAAGCTGGTCGGCTTACCCGGGGAAATGGGCCTGGTCTGGGCAACATCAATGATCACCAATATTTACGGGGGAATGGTAGTTTTTGCATCTTTAGCCCCGGGCCTTGACTTAACGGTTGCCCAGGTATCTGTACTGGGAACTATGATTCTGATCGCCCACTCTCTTCCCGTGGAGGTAATGATCGCTAAAAAAACAGGAACCCGCCTGCGCATTACACTTACAATCCGTCTTGCAGGAGCCTTGCTGTTAGGTTGGATTCTTCATGTCACTTATACTTTGACTGATACCCTGCAGCAGACCAACCGCGCCTTCTGGAACCCACCAACAGTTGATCCCACCTGGAGCGCCTGGATACTGGCTGAATTACGTAACATGGTGATGATCTTCCTGATCATCCTCACCTTGATGACGATCCTGACCATCCTGAAAAAAGTGGGCATCAGTGACCTTATGACCAGGCTCCTTGCCCCGATCATGAACATCCTGGGGATCGGCCGGGAAGCCGCACCGATAACCATTATTGGCATGACCCTGGGTATTAGCTACGGAGGTGGACTTATTATCCATGAAGCTCAGAAAGGCAATCTTTCCAGGCGGGATCTGTTTGCTTCCGTTACCCTGATGAGTTTATGCCACAGCCTGTTTGAAGATACCCTGCTAATGGTAGTTCTCGGCTCACATCTTTCCGGGATTCTCTTTGCACGTATGCTGTTTTCCATGGTGGTCATCTACCTGCTGGTTAAGTTAATCAATAAGATGCCTGAACATATTTTTAACCGTCATTTGGTTCGCCAGGTTAATTCACCTGGTAACAAAAAAGAAGACCACATTAAATAAGCAAATAGCTTCTCAGGCCTGACAATTTGATAAAGTTAAAAGATTATCTCTATACTCTATTACTTTAGTCGCCATCACTTCCAGATCTTGAGGGTCGTGAGTAACCAGGACAATAGGTATATGCCATGTTTTAAGAAATGTCCTGATTTCATCCCTCAGGATATTGCGAACCGGAATATCGACAGCAGAGAATGGCTCATCAAGAAGCAAAACCCGCGGATTTCTTGCCAACGCCCTTAGTAACGCAGCACGTTGTTTTTCACCGCCTGATAGCTGACGGGGATATTTATTTTGCTTACCTTCAAGCCCGACCCTGCTTAACAGTTCCTGTAATATAACTCTTCCATTCTCCTTATAACTTTTTCCCATGCCGAACATAATGTTTTCTACAACAGTCATATGCGGGAAAAGTGCGTAATTCTGAGGAACATAGCCGACATTTCTCTCCCTGGCCGGAACATCTACTCCCTTCTGACTTTCAAATACCAGGCGTTGATCAATCTCAATAAAGCCCTGATCAGGCTTTTCCAGGCCCGCTATGGAACGAATACTCAAACTTTTGCCTGAACCGGAAGGGCCAAAAAGAACCGCTATTTCACCATTCTTTACTTCCCATTCTGTATTTAGCTGAAAGCCTTGAAAACTTTTTGCGATTTTAACTTTTAGCATAAAATCACCACCTGTTAATCCTGGTAAGCTGGTTTAAACATAGCAAGCCTATTATTGTAATTGCGCTGATCAAAACTACCAAAAAATTGGCCTGCTCATAATTTCCACCCTGTACTGCATCATAAATAGCTATCGACATAGTTTGTGTTTTACCGGGTATATTTCCTGCCACCATCAGGGTTGCCCCGAATTCACCCATAGCCCGGGCAAAAGTCAGGACAAGGCCCGCTATAATGCCCTGCCAGGCCAGGGGCAGGGTAATACGGAAAAAAATAGCTGTTTCCGATTTTCCGAGGGTCCTGGCTACATCTTCCGTATTTTTATCAACACTTTCTATGCTGGCCTGTACAGCCCTCACCATCAGCGGTAAAGATACTATCGCCGCTGCCAGCACAGCTCCCTGCCAGGTAAAAACCAGGCTGATTTGCAGAAAATCCTGCAGCCAGCGCCCGATTATACTTTGTCTGCCAATAAGGACAAGCAGGTAATAACCAAGTACTGTAGGAGGCAGCACCATCGGCAGCATCACAAATGTAGAAAGAAGGCTGCTGCCTATAAATTTCCGCCTGGCCAACAGCCAACCCAGGGGAATGCCAATAAGGGCAGTAAAAAGGCTAGCATAGAAAGCAATTTTTAATGAAAGATATACCGGCATCCAATTCAATGGCGAAACCTCCTTACTGAGGAAGATAAAACCGATGCTGTTCCAGGATAGCTCTACCTTCATGTCCTCTTATATATGCAGCAAACCTGGCAGCCATTTCTTTCTTCCGGGAATGACTTACTACTCCAAGCACGTTTTTCAGAGGTGTATGAAGTTCTTCATCAATCAAAGAATATTTTATTCCCGGAACATCTGCAAATGACAGGGCAATAATACCGACAGGGGCATTACCTGTTTGAACATACTGCATAGCCTGGGATACAGTTTCTGCATAAACCAATTTATCTTCTATCTGATCCCAGAGACCTTCGTTCTGCAGGGCCTCTTTTCCGGCAAAACCATAGGGTGCGTGATTTGGGTTAGCAATAACTACAATATCAACCTGATCTGAAAGCAGGTCCCCAAACACATCAACTTCCAGGGGAAATTCTTCGTTTACAGCTAAAACAATTCGGCCCAGGGCAAAAATATGCAGCGACTCTTCTATAACATCTCCCTGGGACACTAAATTGTCGACAAAGCTTGCATTAGCCGAGCAAAACAAGTCTACCGGAGCACCACCGGCGATTTGCTGGGCAAGGTTACCGGAAGCCCCAAACTGAAAAACAACTTTTACTCCAGTATCTTCTTCAAAGGCAGAACCGATTTCTTCCATGGCAAACCGTAAACCGGTAGCAGCGGCAACATGCAGCTCTGCAGAGCTGTCATCTTCTACTTTTTGTATTTCCTGCTTATCAGCCAAACCGCAGGATGCAGGGATCATTATTAAGAGTAATTGCAAAAAAATAGCATATATAATAGCCCTTCTCAACAACCGATTCTCCTCCCGGTAGAAATTAATCAGTATTCTAAATTGGTATCAACCTGTCATCATTATCTGTAAAAAAACAGGCATGCGTTATTCTTTTGCGCGAATAACACTTTCCAAAAAAAATAACCTCAACAACCTGATTATATCATAAAGTATCTCTTTATTTCTTCATTGATTTTTTTATCTATACTGGCCATAATGGCCTCATATTTTTGTATAAAATCCTTCGCTTCACTGGTAATGGTAGAACCGCCTCCTGTTTTGCCGCCAATTGTTCGCTCCAGAAGTTTAATCTGCAGTTCTGCTTCAATTTGCTTTATCACCTTCCATGCTTTGCTGTAAGACATTCCCATAGAAAGAGCTGCCTGCCTGAGTGAGCCCAGCTCCTCGACTTTTTTTAAAAGCATTTGCGGTCCCTCTCCAAAAACCTTTTTATCATTTTTGATCAGCCAAAAACGAAATCTGTAATCCATTGAAGCTCACCGCTTTCATCTTATCAATTTGTCTGACGGATAATATAGCTAAACAAGCAATCAATACAAGAAGTCAAACGAAAATGTAGTTCTATAATAATGCTACTGATCGAAGGTTGCAACCTGGTTGCGACCGTTTTGCTTGGCATAGTATAAAGCTCTGTCTGCATCTCTTATTAACACCGCTGAGTTTGCATTTTTCTGAGGCACTGCAGAAGCTACTCCAAGGCTTATTGTGACTATATCTGCAGCAGCAGAATACTGATGCGACATAGCCAGGTTTTCTATTTGATAGCGAATAATTTCCGCCAATTCTACTGCTTTTTGCAGGCTTAACTCCGGTAAGAGGAAAACAAATTCTTCTCCCCCATATCGAGCCACCAGGTCACTAGATCTATTTACAGCACTGGCCAGCTTACCTGCTACTGCCTTTAAACAGTCATCGCCTGCTAAATGGCCATAATTATCATTATAATTTTTAAAGCAATCGACATCTGCCAGAATCAGTGAGACAGGCCGCTGATTTCTTAAAGCTCTATTCCATTCGACTTCAAGCTGCTTTTCGAAGTGGCGTCTATTGGCAATTCCGGTCAACCCATCAGACAAACTTTGCTGCAGGATAGTTTGCTTAAGCTTATAGGCCTGGTTCATACCGTAATTAGTGCTAAAAAAAGCAGTGCCAATGCCTATAATAACACCAATGAGTAATGCTGTTGCAGCAAAATAATCCGAGTATACAGGATGCATAAGTTCAAATACCAGCCCGGGCGAAATTGGTATTAGCCCTGCGAGCTCCATAAATGCAGTCCCCGTAAAAAGTAATACGCCCATTAGCGCTGCATAGAAGGCTGTCCTGTAATCTAAGAAAACTCGATAAGCAGCAACAATCACTACGACATAAAGCACGGCATGTGAAGCCATTGTTCCTACGTAATATAAAAGAAGTTGATTTGTAGCCAGCTCAATAAATACGGGTATAATGGCAATTTTATTTAATAATTCCCGGCTAAAAACATCTTTTGATATTGCCAGGTTGACAATAAAATAGCTGACGGTTAATGTTACCCATAAGAGAAAAGCCGCCTGCTGGGCTTCCAGATGATGTCCATGCCCATGCTGTCTTAAAAAAAATAAAAATGTCAGTCCAAAAATGGTTGGCAAAATAAACTGAAGGCGTACCCGAGCAGCAACTTTTAGCAAGCCAGCATCAAGTTTCTCCGCATCAATCGATGTAAAAATTTCTCTGTTCAAATTGCTGGATAAAAGCTTGATACCCTATACCTCCAGTATGCCTTTACCTAATAGCGCCACCTTGGTCCCTCAACTGTATCTTCAAGGGTTACTCCGGCAGATTGAAGAATGTCTCGCAGCCTGTCTGCCTCGGCCCATCTTTTTTCCCGGCGATACTCTTCACGCAGCCGGACTATCTCATTGACAAGGATTCCAAATTTGCCGGGTATCTCCTGAAATGAACGCTCAAATCCGGTACCGGCTAAAACAATCATTTCACGGTAAAGCTCACGGCCCTGTGAGATAAATTCAGGGTTTTCCAGGTCAAGCTGAGCTTGCCACAGGAAGCGGTCTGCTTCAAGAAGCTGGGTTGTCATGGTTGCTGTATCGTTTTCTTCCAGGGCTTTTTGAAAAACATTTTCTATTTCATGTAATCTATCCCAAAAAGATATTTTTTCTTCATGTTGAGATTGCGGTTGCGCTGAAGCAGTTTCCCCTATTGTGGTACCATCAACAGTTTGGTTTGACTCATCTACACAGACTAACTGTTCTAGGGTAATTGTTTCACCGCGTCCATAGTACTGCTCGATACCACCACACCTGATAGTAATCTGGCCAAGTCCTTCTACATGAGCCATGCCGGTTGAAAAATCAAGTATACAAGCTGTATGTTCATCTATTCCAAGGATAGTCGTCTCCGGGGGCAACTGCTTCTCCAGGGCCAGAAACCGCCTTTCTCCCATATAACAGTAACGGGTATCATGGTTTCCCCCTTCAGCATTATTCCAGTGCGGAATTACTACAATATCAAGGCCAAGATGACCGAGGATATTAAGACCTTCTTCCCAGTATAATGGCTGCCCCACCTTGTATATTTCGTAAACAGGCAGGGTATGGCTCCCCGTGGTCAGGGCAGCTGCACTTGCAGAAACCAGGCAGCCTCCTTTTGTAATCATAGCGTTTAGGAGGGTAGGAACCGGGGTATCCTTAAGCTGTCGCACTGTGTAGGTGGGACTGCCCGGGCCTATTAGAACAAAGTTTGCTTCACTGAGTTGACGGTTAACCTGCTCAATATCAGAAGCAGTAGCAGATTCAACAGATTTGAAAGAAGCAATCTCCATACTGTGTAGAACCTGCTCTTCAAAGTATTTAACTGCCCTGCGGGCAAGTAAGTCTACATTTTCCTGAAA
>SLBE01000214.1 GCA_007126465.1 Syntrophomonadaceae bacterium
CGCACTTCTGAAATTGCAGATACCGGAGATACCAGTTTGTTTACGTCTGCCTGACGAATTGCATCAGAAACATCTTTCCCATCCAGAAAAACCTGGTTATTATTACCAAAATCAATTTCAGTTTCATTTAAAACCTCGTTTAGAAGATCCAGGTCATCAAGCTGCAGGTTATTCATTATTACCTTTAATGTTATTGCCCTGTACATGGCACCTGTATCAAGGTACTTCAGTTCGAGCATTCCAGCTACTTTACGGGCGACACTGCTTTTTCCTGCACCAGCAGGGCCGTCTATAGCAATTTTCGGCTTACTGTTTTTTTGCATAAGACTTCCTTTTATTCTCTATAGATTTAAAGAGTCAATTTTCCCTTGCTCAACGCATAAATCATTTTCTCATTAAAGCAGGCATTTTGCAAGCTAACTTTAGTTTTCAAGCCCAACAAGGGTATACAAATACTCTATTTCATCTTTTTGCAGGTGACGATATGATCCTTCTTTCAGATTTCCAGCATCAAGACCGGCAAAGGAATATCTAATCAATTTTTTTACAGGGTGACCGATGGCCCGGCATAATTTCTTTACCTGTCGCTTCTTTCCTTCAGTAAGGGTTATTTCTAACAGGGCAATGTTTTTTTGCGGATCCTTTTCCAGAAGCTCAACCCGGGCCGGAGGTTTTTTTCCACCTTCAATAAGAGGGCCTTTTTTTAATTTTTTCAGTGCTTCAGGGCCAGGTAACCCGTAAACCCAGGAATGGTAAACTTTTTCTACAGCATAGCGGGGGTGCATCAGGCGATTAGCAAGTTCACCATCATTGGTAAGCAGAAGCACTCCACTGGTATCAGCATCAAGCCTGCCGACCGGATATAAACGTGCATCACGGCTATTAACAAGCTCGATTACTGTTGGCCTGCCATGAGTGTCTTTTGCGGTAGAAATATAGCCAGGAGGTTTATTTAAAAGAATATATACTTTATCTTCAATGCCGCTAACAATTTTACCATCTACGGTAATCTTGTCTGTTTCCGTGACCTGAAGCTGGGGTTGATCAGCCTGCACATCGTTTACGTAAACGCGTCCCTCAAATATTAATTCCTCGGCCCTGCGGCGGGAGGAAACCCCGGCCCTGGCCAGGTACTTGGCCAGCCTCATTACCTCTTCCACCATCTTTCTTCTGATCCGCACTCATAGTTATTCATTATAGCTTTGCGTTTCGTCTTTCGAATCCATTTCTTCAATAATCTCAATTTCCCGGTCGTTATTTTCGTTACTGTCTTTTGGTTGTGTCAGCTTATTTTCCAGATCCAGTGGAGGCAGCTCTTTCAAATCCAACAACCCAAAGTATTTCAGGAAATCAGGTGTGGTACTGTATAGTAAAGGCCTGCCCGGACCTTCTTTTCTGCCGCTGATTTTTATTAATTTTCTTCTTATCAGGTTATCCAAAACATGCTCACATCTAACACCGCGTATTGATTCAATCTCTATCCTGGTAACCGGCTGTTTATAAGCTATGATGGCGAGCGCTTCAAGTGCGGCAGCCGTCAGGTTGCTTGAAACATCTTCGCTGAATGCTTTTTCCAGGTAGGGTGCCAATTCCGGCCGGGTTCCCAGCTGAAAACCGCCTGCTGTCTCTATAATCTGCAATCCCCGGTCGGCATCATTTAAGTCTTGCCTCAACTCATTGGCCAGCCTTGCTGCATCATCCGGCGAAATAGAAAGCATCATGGCAATTCGATCTGCCTTTACCGGCTCTTCGCTTAGAAATAACAGGGCTTCAATTAATTTCTTCTGCTCCCTTTTCTCCATCTGCTGCCTCCTCCCGTGCCGATTCCGGAATTAGCCTGACCAGGATCGGACCAAATGTGTTCTCCTGCAGCAATATAACTTTGCGCTGCCTGGCCATTTCCAGAAGGGCAATAAAAGTAACAATAACTTCCCAGATTCCGGAACCGCTTATGAATTCTTTCATGCTTACAGCCTGTTGTTTTTTCAAAAGAATCGATTCTATGTAATTTGACTTATCGGCAACTACAAAATCTTCAACAGCATTAAAGGTCGGCATATAAGAATCTGTTAATGTCGCCTCTGCAAATCGCTGCATTATGTCGCTCAGGTGATCAGCGCCTTCCCATATGGTATACACAGATTGCTGCTGGGTAAAAACCATCACTTTCTGGCCACCGGTAGAGCGAAGGTATATTTTTTGTTGTTCCTCTTCTCGTTCCTGCAGCTGCCTGGCTATTTCTTTAAAGCGGCGATATTCTTCAAGACGCTGAAATAGTTCTTCAGCAGTATTAATTTCAAATAGTTCGTCATCATCTTCGTCCTCATCGCTGCGAGGAGCCCGAGGCAGCAGCAGTTTGGATTTAAGGCGCAGCAGGGTTGCAGCCATTACTAAAAACTCACTTGCTATATCCAGGTTCAGTTCTTTCATGGATTGTAAATAACTTAAATATTGATCAGTTATTTCCGCAACAGAGATAGACCATATGTCAACCTCGGCCTTTTTTATAAGGTGGAAAAGAAGATCGAAAGGCCCCTCAAATGTGGGTAGTTTTATTTTATATTCCACCTGCTGCATAATATTACCTCAGCCCAATTTTTTTATAAACCTGGCGCAGCTTCTCTTCAGCTCGTGCGTCTGCTTTCTCTGCACCAATAGATAGCATTTCATCCAGGTACCCTTCTTCACCGGTCAGCTCACGGTAACGTTCTTGAAGGGGACGCAAGCTTTCAATAACAACCTCAGCCAGCTGTTCTTTTAAATCTTTGTAGCTTTTACCGGAAAAATGCTCTTCGATTTCACTGCGTTCTTTGCCTGTTAAAAGCTGATATATGGTTAATAAGTTATAAATACCAGGTCTGGTTTCGTCAAATTTAATGTCCCGCATCGAGTCTGTAGTTCCTCTTTTCAGCTTGGATCTGATCTGATCGGGAGAATCAAGCAGAAAGATTGCATCGTTCTTATTATCCTCACTCTTGCTCATTTTTTTCTCAGGATTGGCAAGGCCCATAACCCTTCCGCCAACAGGAGGAATCATCGCATCGGGCAGGACAAAAACATCACCATAGCGGTAATTAAAACGCTGGGCTATATCCCTGCTTAACTCAACGTGCTGCTTTTGATCTTCCCCTACCGGAACAAAATGGGTGTCATATAGCAAGATATCTGCAGCCTGGAGCACTGGATAATCGAAAAGGCCAACACTTACATCTTCCTTCTGTTTCTCTGATTTATCCTTAAACTGGGTCATACGGTGCAGCCAGCCCATTGGTGTAATACAATTCAGCAACCAGGCCAGCTCAGCATGGGCCCTGACATGGGATTGTATGAAAACAACAGAGCTTTTTTCATTAAGACCGGCGGCAAACAATAACCCGGCTACTTCCCTGATATTGTTCCGCAGCACTTCCGGATCCTGGGGAACAGTTATAGTATGCAGGTCTACAACACAGAAATAGTTATCGAACTGCTCTTGCATTTTCACCCAGTTTTTAATAGCACCAAGGTAATTACCCAGGTGCAGACTTCCCGTAGCCTGGATTCCTGAAAAGACTCTTTTTTTATCCATTATTATGTTTCCTCCTGTTCTTCGCGGTTAAACACCTGGTAGTAAACTAATTATCAAGCTGTAAAACTGTAAAATAACATTTGCCAGGGGAAATATGATTATCCTGAATGCCCCCAGGAAAATAAACATCAGCAATATGATTGGGCCATAGCGTTCAAGCTGCTGATATATCCCCAGGTGAGAGTCAGGCAGAAAAGACATCAATATTTTTGATCCGTCAAGAGGTGGTATCGGAACCAGGTTAAAAAGAGCCAGGTAAATATTGATAATAATTAGCTGTTGAAAGAATTGAAAGGGTAAACCGCCAAAGCTAATCAAGCCTAAGCTCGAAAGGTAGGTAAAAACCAGCAGGCATACAAAGGCCAAAACCAGGTTGGATAGCGGCCCGGCAAAAGATACCCAGCGTAAACCTGAGCGATACTGGCTGAATCTATAAGGATTGATCGGAACCGGCTTGGCCCAGCCGAACCCAACCAGAAGGATCATCAACGACCCGATCGGATCGAGATGGCTTATTGGATTAAGGTTCATTCTTCCCTGGCTGTGTGCGGTTGAGTCACCAAAGTGATAAGCCATCCTGGCGTGAGCAAACTCGTGAACCGTTATCACTATCAATAAAATCGGTATGCGTAATGCAATTACAACCGGATCTAAACCAAAAAACATTTAAGTTCACTCCTCTTTTTCCTGTTCTTGTTTTAAATAATTTATGACAAAGTCCAACTCTTCCTGGGGAGTTCGGACCTCACCGTCCAGCACTGCCTGCTTCAAGTTATCAATTATTTCCCGGTATAAAGGACCGGGTTTAACACCCAGTTCTTTTAAATCTCCACCTCTTAACCTTGGTCTTATATATCTCAGGCCGTCCATGTAAAGTTTCAAATGTTCCCTGACCTTGTCATTGTCCGTCTGAGTATAGGCTAACAAAATTGCCTCGACCGGAAGGGGTTCCAGGTAATTAACCACTGCACTGGGATTTAAGTCTGACTGGTTAAGTTTTTCCAGGACAGCAGGCGCTTCTTCGCAGGATTTTTTTATGGTATCTTCCCTTTCCCTGGATAGATACAACTTTTTAATTATAGCAGACCGGACTTGAGATTCCAAATTACAAAACAACCCGCTTAAATAGGCTACTTCAAAATCAGGATCTTCTTCCCAACCCCGACTTTGCACCCAGGAAAGGACCTTTTCCAGCCGGAAAAGTGTTTGCCATGTTTTTTGGTCAATTCTTACTTCAGGATAAAGAAAGGGCATTAAATCGAGTTCGTCTAAACGTTTAAGTATTTTAACTGGGGAAGGCTCTCTATAGATCAGTTTCAGTTCCTGGTTCAATCGCTGCCTGCTGACTTTATTTAATACTTTCTTTTGGACAGCTTTATGAAGCAGCTTTAATGTTTTCGGTTCAATTTCAAAGTTGTACCTCTGCTCAAAACGGACCGCCCGTAATATCCTTAAAGGATCGTCAATAAAACTTTGCTGGTAAAGGACCCTGATAATCCCCTTTTCCAGGTCTTTTTTGCCGTTGTAATAGTCAATAAATTCTCCGTAATGATCTCTTTCAAGCGAGCAGGCCATAGTATTAATGGTGAAGTCACGCCGGAAAAGATCGTTTTTCAAACCGGATTTTTCTATCCTGGGCAGGGCAGCCGGGGAAGTGTAAAACTCTTTACGGGCAGTCACCAGGTCCAGCCTTAAGCCATCCTCCAATTCCAGTGAAGCTGTACCGAACTGGCTGAAATGCCTGATACTACCTCCCAGTTTATTTTGCAGTTTGAAAGTAAAATCAACAGCATCTCCAATCACTACAAAGTCGAGATCCTGCTCCGGCGGATGGCCAATAAGAAGATCCCTGATAATGCCTCCGACAAGATAGACCTTTAACTTTTCCTGACCGGCCAGCAGGCTGACCTCTTTTAAGATCTCTCTAAGTTTTTGCGGCAAACCCTCATCCATAATTTTAGCGAGATTTTCTAGCTGCAGGCCTTCAGTATAGTCCTGCCTGGAATCAGCAGCGTGTTCCTTTTTTGTGTAGAGCCTGGATTTTAAGGATCTGCCCCTGCGATCCAGGGAATTTAAATAGCGCAATATATCGGAACGGGTAATAATCCCAACCAGGCTGCCTTCCTCATCAACCAGCGGCACCCTGCCAATGTTTTCCTCGATCATCAGGCG
>SLBE01000219.1 GCA_007126465.1 Syntrophomonadaceae bacterium
AGCTAAGCCCCGGTATGCCGTTAATACGGCAGGCCGGGGCTTGATTGATCGGAGCTCTACCGGTATCAGTTTCAACAATCCTCTTTAGAATTTTCAGCTACTGACGATACTTGATCATAAGCTGATTATTATTGCCGGAGATTTTGTTAGGGGGAAAGGTATGGCTATCCGAAAGACCGATACAACTAAAGAATTACTGCTTTTGGTCGAGAAACTCTGTAAAGCAGGTGAACTGGATCAGGCGGAAAAAGTCCTGGAGCAGGAGCTGGAAAGAAAGCCCGATGACTACTTGCTTTTAATGAATCTTGGCCGTCTTGATGAAATAAGGGGTCAGTACTTGAACGCTTACGATTTATATCAGCGAGCTGAATTCCTTGCAGATAAAGCAGGCCAAAAAGAAAAGGCCCGCAGGATGAAGGCGGGAGCCAAAAAACATATTGTCGGTAAGAATGCTTTCGGTTCCGATTACTATAAAGTCAGGCTGGAAGGGAACTCAAAGCCGCTTGAGCTTGAATACAGCCTAAAGCACCTGGCCAGGAGGAAAGAACTTCTGGATGCTATCCTGGCAACCATGGACCCGGGCACGAAAACAATCCTGGAAATAGAATGTGATGCCGGTATTATTACAAAAAACCTGGCTGACCACGGATTCAAAGTAGAAGGCACTGCCGAGAACATGGATAATATTGTCCTGGCCATGGGTTTTGAATACGGTGAAATGCTCAGGCAATCGGGAGTGCCTTCGCCTAACTACTACTGTTCCTCTATAGATGAAGATAAGGTTAAACTTATCAATAAGAAAGATGTAATCATGGTTTTGCCACCCAGTCCGGAGTGGTACACTAACCGTACCGTTGCGCAGTCTGCCCTGATCCTGGCCGGCCTTTTGAAACGAGTCAGGCGCCAGCTTTATTTTTATTTCCCTCCTGAAAATGATAACGCCCAAGATGGCGGGCTTGCGGAGGCAGTTTTAAGTAATCTGAAAGAACAAATGGGAAATATTGAATTTGAAACCTGTTTCCGGGGTAAAGATAACAGCACTCTTTATAGGATTGACCGGCGACAGGCCAATACAGGTGACCGGACCAGGGTAGTACCACTGGGTCTGGATGTAAACGGCAGCAATTCGTCAATATTCGAGGTTGAACTGCAGTACTGCCGGAGCCTGAATGGTTTTGGCTATACTGAGGAAGGCTGGGATCATTTTGTAGAGACCTTGCGGGAAGTAATAAAGAACCATGAAACAAGCTACGAGCAAAGTATTTTAAAGCGGTTTTATGGCTGCTTTCAACCCAAAAACCGCCAGGACCATTTCTTCGGCAGCGATAGTCCCGGCATGCCTCCGCTCGACCGGGGATGGACAATATTGCCCTGGATGGAGACTAAAAATCGCCAGTTGATTCCCGTTAAATCACCGGTTAGCCGGCCGGGAGGCAACCACCATTACGGGCCCAACAGTGACGAGTTTGGCCGGAGGGAGTTTAACAAGCTGGTAAAAACTTATAACTTAATCAGGCGTTTCGGGTACCTGCCTGAAATTTTTCCTGATGGATATGTCCAGGGTTACTTCTTAAAAGACGGTGATAATTACCGTTTTTGTATCAATGAAGGGCAGCACCGAATGGCTGCAATCAGCTTGACCGGCCACAAAGTGATTAAATGTAAATTTGATCCTTCATTTTTGCCTGTTATAAATTTGGAACACCTTCAGCAGTGGCCCCAGGTAAAAAGCGGTTTATACACCCGGGAAGTTGCCGAAAGAGTCTTCCGGTATTACTTCGAAGAAGACGGTCGCCGTAAGGCTAAAGAAGTGGGCTTGCTTAAATAAGGGTCTGTTCTCATCTAGGTAAAAACTGAAAGCCATATATAATAAGAGCGTGCTAAATCCAACATCCGCAACATCGACTTTGCCCGGCAAATATTGCTTATAAAAATCTCAATATTAATAAAAAATGGCAGGAATTATCAGACAAACGTAGAAAGGTTTAAAATATAGTTACGTTTGTACTGATTTTATCTATGCTCCGGGCTTTCTGTGGAGGTTGTGGTAATGCGAGTAGAAGGAATGACTTACCCGGTTAACAGCAGGCCAGCTGGCCCTGAACAGCTCTCCAAGCAGGCAGTGCGCGAGTCGGACTATTCCGCCGGAGACCGCAGGGAAAAGGGTACTCCTAACCGGGAGGCCCTCCAGGATGGTGCCCTGCCTTCCCGTCGCGGGCCCGGTCAGCTAAAAGCGGAACAGTCCCTGCTGGAACGGCAGCGATCGGAGTTGGCCAGGAGATTATTATTCCTTAATGATAAACCTGAAAACGAGCAGGATGATAGGCTGCTTGATAAATTAAACGGGGCCATACGTGAAATGAACGAGAGTATGGAAGTAAAGCACCTTTCCTTGCGTTTCGAGCTGCACG
Source organism: Syntrophomonadaceae bacterium (assembly GCA_007126465.1). GTDB lineage: Bacteria > Bacillota > Dethiobacteria > DTU022 > DTU022 > T3SED10-7. Next base: position 2,412 of record SLBE01000219.1, read on the forward strand.
AGGATTCAGAACGCTGGATGGTGCAGATTGTAGATATCGTGGAAGATCAAGTAATACGCGAAATACCCCCCGAAAAAATGCTTCAGCTCTCCGCCCGCATCCAGGACACTGTCGGGGTAATGCTCGACAGGCAAAGTTGATCAGTGTGACAACCGGTACTCCCTCGTAAATTACTCACTTAACTATTTCCTATTCCCGACGATAGTTAGTATTAAGCCCAAAATCTAGTTACGGGGGTGTCCTTATTGACGTACAACACAGCAATTATACCGGGCAGCATTGACCAGCAAAGCCCCGAGGCGGTAGCCGCAGCGCTGCACAGCCTGGTTGGCGATAACCTGACCGAAGAAGCGCATGAGGTTTTTAAACGTTATAACAATATGGAGCCGAAGAACCAATACCTTGTGTCTGTCTATGCCGATGTTTTAATCGAAGCGGGTCGACTGGCTGAGGCTGAGCGCCTGCTGGAAGGCGATATCAACAAGCAGGGAGAGCGTTTTTCTGTGCTTATGTGCCTTGGGCAGATTGATGAAGCCCGTGGCCAGAATTTAAATGCATTTGACTTATACCAGCGATGTGAGCAGTTAGCCGGCAGTGTGGAAGAAAAACAGCAGGCCGAGACGATGGTCAGGCAGGTAAAAAACAAGATTAAAAGCGAGGTGTTTTTCAAATCTGATGCTTATCTTGTGGTCCTTGAAGGCAACCAAAAGCCTCTGAAAATGCAGTATAACATTAATAGCCTGAAAAAAAGGAAGGATCTGCTTGATGCTATTATAAACGAGATAGACCCCCGCTCAAAAAGTGTAATTGAAATAGAGAGTGATGCCGGTATTATCGCCCGCAACCTGTCCGGGCACGGTTTCAAAGCGGACGGCACAGCGACCGAAATGTCAGATGTGCTTTTAGCAATTGGTTACGATTATGTGGAAAGGTTACGCAAGAGTGATAGCAGCACACCAGAATATTTCAACTATAACTTTAACAGTCAGCGGGCATCAGTGCTTGATAAGCGCGATGTAATCCTAATCCTGCCGAAGAGCAGACAGTGGTACGAACAGCGAGGCGCTCAAGTAGCAGCCGAGTTAATCGGCACTCTGGCTGGCAGAGCCAAGCGACAGCTGTTCTTCAACATTCCGCCAGAACCTGATAACCTGGCCGAATGTGAACTGGTCCGGTCTGTTCTTGGTTACTTAAAAAAAGATTCAAATTTACCTTCCGGGCCGGAATTGTGTTACGAGGACAGCAAAAGTGGCAGGTTATATCGTGTAAACCAGAGCCAGGCCGGGGCCGGTAACCGACAGAAGTTGCTGCCCTTTGCTCCGGCAACCCAATCAACACGCTCTGCAATTTTAGAGGTGGAAGTTGATAAGTGCCGCAGCTTAAACGGCTTTTCCTTTACAGAGGGTGGCTGGAACCACTTTACAGCTTTGCTCAAAGACTTGTTGTCCGATCCAAAGTTAACTTATGAAAAAAGTGCGCTAAAGACCTTTTATGACAAATATCAGCCGAAAAATCGTCAGGAACAATTTTTTGGGCCCAGTGGACCCGGTAACTATTTAGAGCCGCTTGACCGGGGTTGGACCCTGCTGCCCTGGGCTGAAACCAAGAATCGTACAGTTAATCCGGTAAAATCGCCAACGCTGGCCTCAGGCGGCAACCCCCATTATGGGCCGAACAGTAATGAGTTCGGAATCAACCAGGCCCAACGTCTGCTTGCCACCTATACTCTGATTAAAGAACACGGCTACCTGCCGGAGATTTTTCCGGATGGCTACATACAGGGTTACCTTTTAAAAGACGGCAGCGATTACCGTTTTTATGTCAATGAAGGCCAGCACCGTATGGCCGCCATTGGGTTGCTGGGCTACAGTACAATCAAGGTTAAGTTTAACCCTGACTTTATACCGGTAGTCGACATCAAAAACATTAAGGACTGGCCCCAGGTACGGCGCGGCCTTTACAGCGAAGAAATGGCCAGGCGAGTTTTCTGCTATTATTTCGAAGAAGACGGCCGCCGCAAGGCTAATGAACTCGAACTTTTTAGCTAAAGCTTTTTGTCTAATACCGGGCAGTATTTATCAAATGCCTTATTAATATTCGCGAATGATCATTATTAAGCAGGACTAAAATGTTTTTAGGGGGTGATGTGGTGAGTGATCAGAAAGTTATTGTATATAAACATATTTTAGAACTGGCCGATACGACCCTGGAAGGACTGGAACATATCCAGGCCAGGACCATGGAAGGCTACTTTGAGGATACCGCTAACCTTTATACCGACGTGGCCGACTCAATGTGCCATATGCAGGCGGCCCTGGCGGCGGCTCTGCCCGACTACGAGGAAAGCGATCTGAATAAGGAGTCGGACAAGGTGGTGGAAAGTATGCAGCTGGTGCTGGCTGCTTACGAGGGCGATAAAGAAGTGCGCCCCATGGAAGTGATGCAGTTCGCCATGCTGCCTGCTTACCGCCGCTGGCATAACCAGCTGCAGGAGGAACTGCTGGAGCAGTGTGCCCCAAAAATGCACTGAACCTTGTATGTCTGTTATAATAAGTAAATGCTATTATAACCGTTCAGGAGTGATGAGCTATTACAACGGAAGATTTCTTAACAAAAGAGATAACCTGCCGTCTTTGCGGGCAGGAATTCAAGTCGCTGGCGGTCAGAAGAAGCAAACAGCCGATTAAGAGCACAGAAAGTGATTTTCAAGCCATATATGAACGTGAAACCCCTTACTTTTACTATGTCTTCGTTTGTCCGAACTGCGGTTATGCTTTCATGGAGTCATTTAAGAAAAACCCGGCAGAAAGCATGAAAATAAAGCTGACACCCTTACCTGATTTCTTTTCCGAAAAACGAGATGCCGCTACAGCAGAGCTGGCCTACAAGAGGGCCATAGAGTGCGCCCAGGCGCAGCGTGAAGAAGATGATGTTATGGCCAGTCTTTACCTGCAGATGGCCTGGATTAACCGCCTGCGGGGCGAAGAAGAAAAGGAAAAAACCAATATGGGACATGCTTTAGCCCATTATATCGGAGTTTATGAAAACTCTGACCAGGTTGAAATTTCCCGGGTGATGTACCTGATTGGCGAGCTTAACCGCCGCCTGGGCAACAATAAAGAAGCCGTGCAGTGGTTCTCCCGGGTGGCTAACGATTCTAACAGCAGCCAGGCCATGCGGCACCGCGCCCGCCAGGCCTGGCAAACCCTCCGCCAATAAACCAAAAAGTGAAAAAGGTGTCAGAGTTAATTTTCACTTTTTGGGCAACATTAATTTGCAGCAGATAATTAATTCCAACAAT
>SLBE01000182.1 GCA_007126465.1 Syntrophomonadaceae bacterium
CAATTGGCATCTGCAGTGGGGCAACACTGTAACCAAAGTTCTCACGCAGCTGTTCAAGCGTGCCTTCATAGTCGGCATTTTCACGATCAAGCTTGTTAACTACAACCAGGCGGGGCAGGTTGAAACCATCAGCGTAGCCCCATACTTTTTCTGTTCCTACTTCAACTCCAGAAACGGCACACACAACAACAACAGCACTGTCTGCCACCCTTAATGCGCCTAAAACATCGCCAATGAAGTCAAAATAGCCGGGCGTATCGAGCAGGTTAATTTTGATCCCGTCCCACTCAAGGGGAGCAAGGCCAACATTTATTGTGACCTGCTTTTTAATTTCATCGGGGTCAAAGTCTGTAGTGGTATTTCCCGCCTCAATTTTTCCCAGGCGGTTTATCGCACCTGACGTAAAAAGCAGCGCTTCGGTAAGAGAGGTCTTGCCGGCACCGCCATGGGAAATTAATGCTACGTTGCGAATATTTTCGCTGGTGTACTTCTTCATCCATATGCCTCCTCAGAGTCGCCCGGCCGGCCCATCCGGCCGGGAAAATGTAATAGCCGTATCATTACTATAATATCGGTTAAGCTCAAAATTCGCCATTATGACGGTTAAACCCTACCATTATTAAAAAAAAATTGCAAATGATATTTAACGGCTTTACCGGCTTGCGAGTCTGGTTTTGACATACTCAACAAGCCCACCGCGGGCAATTAGCTCCTGCATAAAGCGGGGAAAGGGAGCTGCGCTATATTCGCGCCCACTCTGCAGGTGAATGATTTTGCCAAGCTCTAAATTAACTTTTAACTGATCCTCACCGGACTTAAGCCAGGAAAAATCTTCTTCACACTCCAGTATGGGCAGACCGATATTGATTGAATTGCGATAAAAAATCCGGGCAAAGCTGCGGGCAATAACACAGGAAACTCCTGCGCCTTTTATGGCCAGGGGTGCATGCTCGCGGGAACTGCCGCAGCCAAAGTTATTTCCGGCAACAATGATATCACCCTTCTGAACCAACCCCGGGAAGTCAGGTTTAACATCTTCCATCAAGTGCGCCGCCAGCTCCTCCGGCTCAGTTGTGCTTAGATAGCGGGCGGCAATAATTGCATCTGTATCGATATTGTCTCCAAACAACCATATTTTTCCCTGCAGAATCATGACAGCACCTCCCCAGGATGGACAATGGTTCCTGCTACTGCTGATGCGGCGGCTACCGCCGGGTTTGAAAGGTAGACTTCACTTTCGGGATGACCCATCCGGCCGACAAAATTGCGATTTGTCGTAGCCAGGGCTTTCTCCCCTTTTGCCAGAATTCCCATATGGCCGCCAAGACAGGGGCCGCAGGTCGGCGTGCTTACGGCGGCCTCCGCATCGATAAAATCAGCCAGCAGGCCTTCTTCCATTGCCTGGCGGTATATTTGCTGGGTAGCAGGGATAATTAAAAGCCTTAAGCCTTCCTTTACTTTTTTACCCCTGATGACCGAAGCTGCTGCCCTTAGATCGTCAATGCGACCGTTTGTGCAGGAACCGATCACTACCTGATCAAGCTCAATACCTTTGGCATCTGAAACCGGAAATACATTGTCCGGCGAAGGTGGAAATGCTACCTGGGGTTCAAGTTTGCTTACATCAAAAATCTGGGTGCTTTCATATGAGGCATTCGAATCACTGTAAACCGAAGTATAAGCCCGGTCAACCCGGCCTTCAAGATACTCGAAAGTGATTTGATCCGGCTGCATGTAACCACACTTGCCTCCAGCTTCAATCGCCATATTGGCCATGGTTAAACGGCCATCCATGGGAAGGGAGTCTATTGCGCTGCCGGCAAACTCCATCGCCCGGTAGCGGGCGCCTTCTACACCTATTTTTCCGATGGTAAGTAAAATCAGATCTTTACCGCTGACCCACTCAGGCATCTGCCCGTTATATTCAAAACGGATCGTTGCCGGCACCTTGAACCAGGCTTCGCCGATCGCCATTGCCGCAGCAAGGTCGGTGCTGCCCACACCTGTAGCAAATGCCCCCAGGGCGCCGTACGTGCAGGTATGGGAATCGGCCCCGATAATTATCATACCGGGCCGGACCAGGCCCTGTTCCGGCAGCAGGGCGTGCTCTATCCCCATTCTGCCCACTTCAAAATAGTATTTCAGGCCGTACTCTTTGGCAAAATGGCGCAGCACTTGGGCCTGCTCTGCTGCAGCAATATCTTTGTTGGGAGTAAAGTGATCGGGAACCAGGACAATTTTTTCGGGATCGAAAACCCGATCCAGGCCAAATCTTTTAAACTCTTTGATTGCCACAGGAGCGGTAATATCATTGCCAAGCGCCAGGTCGACTTCAACATTAACCAGCTCTCCCGGCACTACTCTGTCTTTTGCCGCCTTGGCAGCGAGTATTTTTTCCACCATGGTCATGCCAAAACTATTGCTCATAATTCACCATCTTCCTGTTGTTATTTTGTCGATGAACCCGCCGATATGCTTATGTTTAAATAACCGGTTATGTTTCCCTGGTTATCTTGGAGCCACGCAGCAGGGCAACTTTTCCGGTACGCACAACTTCCATTATTCCAAAGTGTTCAAGCAGCAGCTTGATCGCTTCCATTTTTTCTTCATTTCCGGTTACTTCTATAACCATAGAATTCGGGGAAACGTCGACCACTTTTCCACGGAAAGTCTCTACTATTTGCTGAATGTCACTGCGGTTTCCCACCTCGGCCCTAACCTTGATCAGCATCAGCTCGCGCATCACGGAAGGCTCAGCTGAGAGGTTGCTCACCTTGATTACATTGATCAGCTTATGAAGCTGCTTCATAACCTGCTCGATCAGCGTTTCGCTGCCTTCCACGGTAATAGTCATCCTCGAAATACCGGGGGTTAGTGTTTCACCAACAGCAATATTTTCAATGTTAAAACCTCGCCGGCTGAATAATCCGGAAACCCTGGTTAAGGCACCCGGTTTATTTTCAACCAGTACTGCTAAAACATGTTTCATATCCGCTCACCCCCGATAATAATGTCACTGATCGAATGGTTCGGCGCTACCATCGGATAGACATTTTCTTCAGGATCAACCATAAAGTCAATAAGAACCGGCCCCTTTAGGGTCAAAGCTTTTTCTATTGCCGCAGTAGCTTCCTCATTAGTCGTTGCCCTGAAAGCTTTCGCACCATATGCTTCAGCAACCCGGACAAAATCGGGGCTGCCCTCCATCGAGGTGTACGAGTAACGCTTTTCGTAAAAAATATCCTGCCACTGGCGAACCATACCCAGGTAGCGGTTATTTATAACCGCTATAATCATATCAAAGTCATTATGAACAACGGTGGCCAACTCCTGGATATTCATCTGGAAGCTGCCATCACCCGTTATGCAAATAACCCGCTTATCGGGCGCTGCCAGCCTGGCGCCAATTGCTGCCGGAAAACCGTAGCCCATTGTCCCGAGTCCACCGGAAGTTAAAAATGTTTGGGGTTCCCGGACAACAAAATGCTGGGCTGCCCACATCTGGTGCTGACCAACATCTGTTGCAACAATTGCATTTTCACCACCCAGCCTGCTCAGCTCTCTTATCACAAACTGGGGTTTGAGGCTTTGGCCATTTTTACCTGAACCCAGGGGCATGGGAAACTGGCTCTGCCAGGTGCTGATTTGCTTTAACCAGGCATCAGTACTTCCGGGTCTTAACTTCTTAACCAGTTCCTCTAAAACCAACCTGACATCCCCCACAATTGGAATATCGATAGCAACATTTTTACCGATTTCTGCTGGATCAATATCAATATGAATAATGCTGGCATTGTTTGCAAAGGACTCCAGCTTGCCCGTCACCCGGTCATCAAAGCGTACCCCTGTAGCAATGATCAGGTCTGCCTCGGTTAAAGCGTAGTTGGCAGTAACACTGCCGTGCATTCCCGGCATCCCCAGGAAAAGCGGGCTGTCGCCGGGATAAGCTCCCAATCCCATCAGCGAGAGGATTACCGGAATTTTTGCTGTTTCTGCAAGTTCGCGCAGGGCTTCTGAAGCACCGGCCCTGATCAGGCCGCCACCACCGAAGATTACCGGTTTTTTCGCTTTGCGGATCGCTTTAACTGCCCGGGAAACCTGCCCGACATGGCCTTCATAGTTTGGTTTATAACCGCGAATATCAACCTCGCGATTGTAATCAAAGTAGCCTTCCTGGTCAAAGACATCTTTTGGAATATCGATCAGGACAGGACCGCGCCTGCCGGTGGAAGCAATGTAAAACGCCTCGGCTAAAATACCTGGCAGCTCTGCCGCATCTTTGACCAGGTAATTATGCTTCGTTACAGGAATGGTAATCCCGGTAATGTCAGCCTCCTGAAAAGCGTCAGTTCCGATAAAGCTCTTGGCTACCTGGCCCGTAAATAAGACCATGGGCACAGAGTCCATGTAGGCATTGGCTATACCGGTTACCAGGTTGGTGGCCCCGGGACCCGAAGTGGCGAATACTACTCCCGGTTTTCCGGTAACCCTGGCATAACCGTCTGCTGCATGAACAGCGGCCTGTTCGTGTCTGACCAGGAGGTGCTTGACCGGATCATCGTACAGCTTGTCATACAGGGGCAGGACCGCCCCGCCGGGAAACCCGAAAATTATATCTACATTTTCTTTTTGCAGGGCCGATAAAATCATATTCGACCCTTTGATTTTCTTTTTACGCATAAAGGATCACCTGTTTCTTAATATTAATCATTATCCAACACTGCTCCGTAGCCTGCCGATGAAACCTGGCGGGCATAACGCTTTAAGTAACCATGATTAATCTTCGGCTCAGGTGGGTGCCAGCTTTTCCGCCGCTGGCTTAGTTCCTGATCTGCCACATCTAGTTCAAGTTTTCGATTTGGCAAGTCTATATTGATGGTATCTCCATCTTTAACCAAACCGATCAGACCGCCGGATGCCGCTTCAGGGGATACGTGGCCAATCGAAGCGCCCTTGGTGGCGCCGGAAAAGCGGCCATCGGTAATCAGCGCTACTTTATCGTCCAGGCCCATCCCGGCAAGCACAGATGTAGGGCCAAGCATTTCGCGCATTCCCGGACCTCCCCTGGGGCCTTCATAACGAATTACTACAACATCACCGGCCTTGATAAGTTCTCCGTTAATTGCTTCCACTGCATCTTCTTCGCTGTCGAATACTCTTGCCGTTCCCCGGTACTGCTGCATGGCTTCTGAAACCGCACCCTGTTTAACCACTGCTCCATCAGGAGCAAGATTGCCGAATAAGACGGCTAACCCGCCCTGGGGACGACGGGGTTCTTTAGCGTTATATATAACCGAACGGTCTTTTACAGCGACACCGGCAGCATTTTCACTTAAAGTTTTGCCGGTAACAGTTAAAAGGTTTGGATGAAGCAGGTCTGCAGCAAGCAGCTCGCCGATTACAGCAGTAACTCCGCCTGCCCGGGCCAGATCTTCGATCCGATCGGGTCCGGCCGGGCTGAGAAGGCATAACTGCGGTGTCCGGCTGCTAATCTCGTTTACCCGGTTAAAATCCAGCTTGAAACCGCATTCATGAGCAA
>SLBE01000170.1 GCA_007126465.1 Syntrophomonadaceae bacterium
CATCGCCATCTATAAATACATCCACAATCTCGGCCATAACCTCTTCCAGCTCTTGTTCGGTGACATCTAACAGATCCATCGTTTCTCCGGAAAGAGGATACATTAAACCGTCAATACCCAGACCCAGGCCCATCTGTAAAGTCATGGCATCAGCCAGGTGAACAACTGCCGTTAACTGAGGATTTTTTTCAGCCTCTTCGGGGTGATGATGGAATGATATTGCATCAACCAGATCTGCCGGCAGATTCCATTTTTCGGCTACCTTACCGCCAACTGTTGCGTGGTTAAAGCCAAGAATCCTGTCTTCCGCTTCATTAAAGGGAACTTTTTCCTCGTTAACCACGGCCAGCACTTCCTGGTAAGATTCGCCGATGTAGCTGTTAAGTACCAATTTGCCTATATCATGCAGAAGTGTTGCAGTGTAAGCCAGCTCTACAGAACGAAATTTCTTCTTTTTTGCCAGCATCCGGGCAAAAACAGCAGCACACTGGGAATGTTTCCATAGCTCACCTTCACCCATTACATACCCGCTTAATTCCTGCTTGAGTATTTTACTGACAGATGCCGCCAGGACGATACTGCGAACAGCATTAAAACCAATCAAAACAATAGCATCTGTAACCGTGGCAATCCTACGAGAATAGCCGTAGTAAACTGAGTTCGCCATACGTAAAACCTGGGCTGTCATATTTTGATCCTGGTTAATAACTTCGTTTATATCAAATGCTGTAGAATCCGGGTCTTCAGTCAGTTCCATGACCCGAACAACAATATGCGGCAATGAAGGAAGTTCATCAACCTTTGCCACAATCTCATCTATCGATACTTTTGTCATTATACACCTCCAGGTTAATCCTGATCACTACCGTATATTCTGTTTATCGTGCAACAATTATAGCAATTTTCTGCCACCAAAGTCAATCTAACCGCAACTCAAGCATTTTTACCGTATTTCAGTTAACACCAGCTGGCAATATACTGCATATCGGTGTGATAAGGATCCTCCAGATCAACTTTCCAGGATCCGGGTAACCCCAATTCATGAGCCGCCAGCTCGAAGTGACTCATGGCAATGCCCATATCAATATTCTGGATATGAATCTTGCCCATCATCCTGTTATATATTTTACTTTCCTCTAAATAAAGATGATACTTATCTTCACTCTCCCTTATGATACGCCAGGGCTGCCGGTTTGATGCCGACGGGCCAATTCTTACTGCCTCCAAAACCTGTTTGAAATTTCCAGCCTCTTTTTCCGTCAAAGGATTTCTACTGGCATCCTTGAAGAATAAGTCGGACCAGGGCTTCCTTTTTTTCGAGGCAGCACCTCTGCGCATCATCTTCTCGAGGGTGGACCTTTTTTCAGCAGCAAAACCAAGTGGGGTAACTGCCGGGAGCAATTCATTATCTGTCAACTCAATCTTTTCAGCAAAAGCGCTGCGTCTAAAAGTTCCTGCCAGCCAACAGGTGCCCAGACCAAGTGAGGTAGCTTTTGATATTATCTTCTCCATGGTATAACCCAGATCTTCCATGGCCTGCGGTTTTTCTTCAACCGCTCCCAGGATAAAATACATAGCGCCTTTGATCACACCGTATGTTCCAAGACGTTTTATTTCCTTTTCATCCATGTCATCAAATTTAAGGATGCGGAAACGCACCTTTGCACCAAAGGGACCCATGCTTATCTCTTTAATGTACTCTTCAAGCTGATTAAGGATACTTGCATCAGGTTGAGTTTTTGCATAAGTACGAACTGATATCCTGTTTTCAATCGCTTTTATTGCTTCGATTGTTATTCACCTCCACCTCAATTATAATATAACTATAATTTCTATGCCTGCACTTTATGCTCACTTCAATTTTCTTGAACAGGCAGGGCAGTACCAAATGATGCAGGTTATATATTTACATATAGATTTAAGGCAACCAATCCTAACAAAGCAGGTGAGCCAGATGCAAATCACTTCCGAAGCAGTAGGCAGGAAGCTGCTGGAATACAAAACAGTAATAACCCAGAGGCAGATTAATAATTACGCTGCTGCTGTAAGCGACCCGAACCCGCATTACCTTGATGATGAAGCAAGCAGGGGCTTAATTGCTTCGCCAACCCTGATATCTGCTGTTACCTGGCCCATTATTCAAAATATCGATCATTATATTGATCTCGGTTACCCACCTGAAGTCTTATTTCAGCTGGTCCACTACTCAGAACACCTGGAAATATTTCGCCCTCTAAAGCCCGGGGATAGCATCACCATCCGCGGGGAAGTTTCCGCAATTCAACCGGAAAGAAAAGGAACTCACATTGTTTTTAAGCTCCCTGCATTTGACAGCGATCATAAACCTCTATTTACTGAATATATCGGCGGAATGCTACGAGGAGTTAAGTGCCCCGATGGAGGCCGGGGCTCTGAAAACATCCCGCCAGCTATAAACGCTGCTGATAAACAATCTTTCATATGGGAAAAAGCCCAGCCGATTACTCGTTCTGACTGCTATATTTACGAGGGCTGCGCGGATGTGCCTTTCCCTATCCATACCTCCCCTGCCTTTGCTCACAGTGTAGGCCTGCCCGACATTATTTATCACGGTATGGGCACCCTGGCTCATGCCGTACGCGAGCTGGTTAACAGGGAAGCCGGAGCAAACCCAAACAGGGTAAATTCATTAACCTGCCGTTTCAGGGGCATGGTTTTGCCGGATACGTTTATCCGGATCAGACTGCTGGAGCGCAGGGCTAACAACAACAGCCTTTCACTGCTCTTTCATGTATTAAATCAGGAAGGCAGAGAAGCGGTCAGCGAAGGCTCCCTGACTCTGTCCCCTGATAGCTGTAGTTAATTAAACCAAGCAGGATCCGGTCAGAAAAAAACGAATTAAAGTTAAAACATTTGTAAAACTGGAGGGAAAGCCTTGAACAGCAACGACTGGAAATTACCGCTGCTAAATTCTTACGTTGAAAAGTGGGCAAAGGAAGCCCCCGACAAACCGGCCTTGCTTCAACACGAAGATGACAAAACTATAACCTACAAAAAGTTTGAAGCAATGGTCGATTTTTTTGCCCTGCGCCTGCTTGACATGGGCATTAAAAAAGGCGATCGGGTGGCAACAATGCTGGTGCTGGTCCCGGAACATATTATTTTAATGTATGCCTGCTTTAAAATTGGCGCAATAATTGCCCCTCTTGACGTCCGTTTGAAAGAAAATGAAGTAGTCCGTGACCTTGATAAAATCAAACCGAAAGCATTCTTCTTCCTGGGCAAAACTCCCATAATCGACTTCCGCGAAACTGGCAAAGCGGTTCGTGACAAATGCCCTTACGTGGAGCATCTGGTTCAATTTACTCCAGACCCGGAACCCGGCGACATCATTGATGGAGCAGTTGCTATCACCGACATGATGGCCAAGGGTAAAATAATCGTTTTAAAAGTGAAAAACATTTTTTCCAGGCAGCTGGAAAAAGCCTACGCGAAAGTCGACACTAAAACTCCTGCCCTGATTATCTTCACTACCGGAACAACGGGTGAACCAAAACCGGCAGTAATGTGTCACGAAAATATCATAGTCCAAAATGAAATCCTCTACCGTGGAGTAGATATGGATGGCAGCGGCATGATCATGCTGGTTAACCTGCCGCCAAGCCACGTCGGTTGTGTAACGGAACAGCTAATGACAACCCTTTATGCCGGCGGAACTGCGGTATTACTGAGAATTTTTGATCCGAAGCTGACCCTCGAGGCAATTGAAAAACACAGGGTAAACGCCTTTGGCCAAATCCCGACCCAGTTCCGGATCGAATGGGCTTTACCTGAATATGAAAACTATGATTTAAGCAGCCTTGAGTATGCCATATACGGTGGTTCTGCAGTCGATACTGTTTTTCTTAATAAGCTGGCCGAAATGGCACCCAATTTCGGAACTGGAATTGGCATGACTGAGACAGCCGGGTTTTACACCTTTACACCTAAAGGCATCTCTGTTGAAGAAATGGCCGGGCAGGTCGGCCGGTCTTTTGACGATCTGGCACCTGTTACTATCCGCAAGCCGGTAAATGACGACGGAACAGCCGGTGAAGAAATATCTGATGGTGAGGTTGGTGAAATTTGTGTTTGCGGCCCGATCGTGTTCCAGGGTTATTATGATATGCCCGCGGAAACAGACAGGGCCATCAGTAAAGATGGTTGGCTTTATACAGGCGACATGGGTTATTTTAAAGATATGGGCAGTTACCGGGCCCTGTACCTGGCCGGGCGCCAAAAGTTTGTGATCAAGCAAAAGGGTTACCAGGTCTTTCCCGATGAAGTTCAGGATTTTATTGCTTCTCACCATAAAGTTGACGTGGTTGACGTTGTGGGAGTTAAGCACAATATATTTGATGAAGGAATTTTTGTTTTCATCAGGCCTAAAAAGGGAGAAACCCTTACTGCTGATGAGATCATGGAGCACTGCCAGGATATTGCTTCATACAAGCGTCCGCTGCACGTTGAAATCTGGCCTGAGGATAAAGATTTTCCCCTGACCCGGGTGGCCAAGGTAGATAAAAAGGAATTAAAAGTCCTTGCCGAGTCTATCGTTGAAAACTTGAGAAAAGAAGGAAAATGGGACGCGTAAATTAAGCCAATAGCCTGTAACGTAAAAAGAGCATACCGCTGTTAACTGGCTGTCTGCTCTTTTTTAACTCCTGTTTTATTCTTGCCTTGTTGCCCCGTAGCTTTGTAAAAGATCCTGCATGCCGTCAGTCAACCTAACTTCACCGTCGGGCATTACCCAAAGGGCTTCGAACTGTTCTAAGCTTTCAGCCATATCAAGGCTTTCCTCAAAAGGTACAAGAAAGAGAGCAGACGACATAAAGTCTGCCGGTGCCGGCTCCGTTGCAACAACCGTCACTGCCCGGTAATGATTAGCCGGCATCAGGGTATCCGGGTCAATCAGGTGGTGATACATTTCTCCGTTAACCCTGTAGTAGCGCTGATAGTCGCCGCTTGTATCCACACTGCCTTCAGCAAGATAAATCACATCAAGCAAATTATCGCCACCACTGCTGACGACGGTTTCGTCAGGATCCTGGATCCCAACCCCCCAGCGATCACGATCGTTTTCTTTCGGTTGACCGATTGTTTTAATGTTGCCACCGGCGCTGATAATAGCCGCCTCCATGCCCATATCGATAAGCTCAGAGGCTACCATTTCCATGGCATATCCTTTAGCAACGGCTCCAACATCAAGACTCATCTCAGGCTCGGGTAGAAAAACAGTATTTAGTTCCTCATCGATTTTTATTTTTTCGATATCAGTATGCTCTGCTGCCTGCTGCAATCTCTCCATAGGCGGCAGTTCAGCACTTGACGGATCAAACAAAGCTTCTTCCCTGTAATAATGCCAGATTTCCAGGACCGGCCCCAGGG
>SLBE01000055.1 GCA_007126465.1 Syntrophomonadaceae bacterium
TCCGGCAGTTCACCAAAATTAGTAAAGAAATCATCACCAAATTGACCCTTCAGCCGCCCCTCCAGGAAAGGATTATAACCAAGCACCACCGAGCCGGTTAAAAGCAGGGCCGCTAGCGCCACAACAGTAAAGCCGGCCAGCATCCAGGTCTTATAATTCAGGCTCTTTTTTCTGCGCCGGGGAGAGCGCCGTTTCATTGGCCTGCGCAGTCCTCTTTTTTTCTGCCAGATCATTTCAGGCCCAGCTCCTCCAGGATCATGTCGCAGGAATCAAAATCAAGGAAATAGTAATAAATATTTCGCTCGATCCGTTCCTGGTAAACCCTTTCACCCTCACCGGGCATAATAAAAGTTTCAATTTCATCCGGGTTCCGGTTGTAGAGTATATTGATCATGTCCAGAATATCCCAGTCATCAAGGGATGTATAAAATTTGTTATCGAGCTGCTCCACCACATGCATCAGTTCATCGCTGCCCATAGTTTTACACTGTTCCATCATCGCTTTCAGCAGTCTCTGGTTGCGCCTCACCCGGTCACCGTCCTGGCTGGTCGAACCAGGTTCGGGAATGCGCGGGTTCTGCCGGTGCCGGGCATAAACCAGGGCCTGTTCACCGTCTAAACGCTGCAGCCCCGTCGGAAGGGAACGCCCTTCCCGCCCGGCAAATTCAGGATCTACTTCAATTTGCACCCCGCCGATCAGATCGACAAACTCGGTGAATCCTTCAAAAGATACCGCAGCATAATTATGCAGCTCTATACCGAGTAAATTTTCAACCGTGTATGCTGCCAGGTTGGCTCCATCATCATAATCACCATCTGCCAGCATTCCGCGGTTCGAGGCCCAGGCCAGGTGACCCTGTCCCGAATCTTTGCGCGCCCAGGTTTGATTATCCACGTAGGTATCACGTTTAATTGAAAGCAGCGCGCTGTCGAAGGTTTGCAGGTCATATGTAAAAATCATGATCACATCTGACATGCCGTGGTTATCGAGTCCAAGCAGTAAAATATTGTGATGGGTAGTCGGTTCTTTCGGTTCCCACAGGTTCAGGAAGTCTTCTGCGGCATCTACGACTTCAGGCTGCTCTGAAATATTTTCAGCTACCTCAACCGAATCTGTGGCTACCTCGTTATTGCGGCCTGCTGTCAATGCTGCCAACCAGCTGACCGGTCCACCGGAAGCGAATAAAACATTGTGGGCCAGGAAACCGGTTCCCGCCAGGACCAAAACAGCTACCAGGACCATCCAGAAAATTGTTTCCGGGGATTTTTTCCTGCGGCGCACTGACCTTCGGCGCGGTTTTTTCTTAAACATAGATATACCTCTGATCAGGATAAGGTTTCTAAGCAGTATTAGCATAGTGCCGGGCAAAGGCCCGGACTGGTTCAATTTTGTTCAAGCTAAAAAGATCGGAATCATAAGAAACCGGATATATCAACCATGGAAGACAGCACACAGCAATACTCCGGGCAGAGCTCATTAATACTGGCTGGCAGTTACTTTAAGTAGAAACGCTTAAAGGCCAGTCCTGCACTGCCTGCTGCAAGCAATCCAGCTACCAGGTGAAAAGTAGGGAATCCTCCGGTAGGAGGCGTGGGCCGGTCTTCAGAGATAGGATCGGTTTCCAGGGCTTCAACCCGTACTGTAGCCGTTGCCGTATGGCTTCCATCTTCAGTAGTCACGGTGATTACAGCTGTTCCGGCCCCTACTGCAGTCACCTGGGCGTCACTGCTTGCCTCAACCGTGGCTACATTTTTATTATTTGAATCCCACTCCACATTTTGATTGGTAGCGCTGGCCGGGCTGATCTGGGCTGTTAAATACTTAACTTCACCAACCAGCATCTCCAGCGATTCCGGGGTAATGGTAACCTCACTTACCGGAACCGGACTGTCATTATTTTCGTCATCGTCATTATCTGCGGCAGCAATTCCGCCAAAAGCAAGCATCAAAACCAAAACTACAAGTGTACCCCAAAATAGTTTCTTCATAACCGGGACCTCCTTGAATTTTCTCCCTGCACTAATTAGTTTTCCGGCAGCTGCTAACAAACATCCATATTAAAGTATTGTAACACACTTTCCTCAGTTTTAAGTAATGAAAGATCTGTAAGTTGATAATTTCATACAGGGCAACCATACCTATCCTTTGACCGGCGGCCCTTCAGTCGCTATAATAGAAGCGTTGAAAAAAAGGGATCTTGCTTAACAGCAACATTAGCGCTCCAGTACAAAAATCTCAAGCCTTTTTTCTGGCAGAAAGGGACCGGATCAGCTCATATGCCCCTGATGACCCTCTCAAACATAACAAAAGCATACGGTGTCGATACGATTTTAAGCGGCATTTCCCTGCAGCTGCAGCCCGGAGAAAAAGCCGGCCTGATCGGGCCCAACGGTTCTGGTAAAACCACCCTGCTGAAAATAATTACCGGTGAAATCGAGCCCGACGAAGGGGCCCTGCACCTGTCCAGTGAGGCCAGGATCGGCTACCTGTCCCAGCAGCCGCCGGATATACCGTCCGGCACCCTGCGCGATCACCTGGAACATCCACTCAAGCACATCTACAATCTGAAACAGGAGATTTCCGACCTGGAGGTAAAAATTGCAACCGATGCCGAGAGTAAAGGCGCCGCTAAGGATGAAGACCTGGAGCGCTATTCCGCCCTGCAGGCCCGCTTTGAGGAAGAAGGAGGCTACCAGGTTGAAAGCAAACTGACCGGTGTTGCCCGCGGGCTGGGCTTCAGCGAAGCCGACTTCAACCGCGACATATCCGGCTTCAGCGGTGGAGAAAAAACCCGGGCCCGCTTAGCCGGACTGCTCCTGCAGGAGCTTGACCTGCTCTTGCTAGATGAGCCGACAAACTTCCTTGACCTATCCGCCCTGGAATGGCTGGAAAGGTACCTGCGAGAACTTAGATGTGCCATGATCGTGGTCTCCCACGACCGCTTCTTCCTCGACAGGGTAGTGACAAAAATATTTGCCCTGCAGGGTCACAGCATAAAAGCCTACGAAGGCAACTACAGCTCCTACCAGCAGCAGCTGGAGATGGAAAATCTCAGTGCCGAGCGCAACTACCGGCACCAGCAGCTGCTTAAAGAACGGGAAGAGCGGCTGGTGCGGGAAGCAAAGGCCGACGAAAGATCCAAGCGTCAGGCCCGCAGCCGCCAGAAGCGCCTTGATAAAATGGAAACAGCGGAGGGACCGCGCCGCCAGGATCAAAGCTTTAAGCTGGGTCTCGGTTATACCGGACGCAGTGGACAGCAGGTGATTATCTTCGACCAGGTTCACAAAGAGTTTCAGCAAGATCTAAAAGATGAAGCAGCCCGGGAAGCCTGTCCCACAGTCTTGTTCCGCGATCTGTCATTTGAAATCCGCTGGGGAGATCGCATTGCCCTGATCGGGCCGAACGGATCCGGTAAATCAACCCTGCTGAAACTGATTTCCGGCGCCCTCAAGCCGACAGCCGGATCCATCCGCCTCGGCCCTTCGGTTCGCGTCCTCTACTTTGACCAGGAACAGGAGCAGCTTAACCCCCGCCATAACCTTATAGAAGCAATTACCTCTGCCTCCGAACTTGACGTAAAACAGGCCCGCAGCCACCTGGGCCGCTACCTGTTTCGCGGCGATGATGTTTTTAAACAGGTTGGAGATTTAAGCGGTGGTGAAAAAAGCCGCCTGGCCCTGGCCCGACTTGCTCTGAGCAGCGGTAACTGCCTGCTGATGGATGAGCCGACCAGCCATCTAGATTTACCCGCCATGGAAGAACTTGAAAAGGTGCTGGCCAATTACCCGGGCACCCTGGTTATCGTTTCCCACGATCGTTACTTCTTAAAAGGGCTCGCCAACCGTGTCTTTGAGCTCGATAACGGCCGCCTGACCATCTATAACCGCACCTTTGATGAATACCTGGAACTGAAAGAGGCATCTTCGGCCGGCGAGAGCGGAGCGAGAAAAGCAGAGAAGAAAGAAGAGAAGCGCAGGCGCCAGGAAGATCACCGCACCCGCCAGGCTGCCGCCAGGGAACAGCGACTCCTGAAAAAAGAACAGGTCCGCCTGGAAGAAGAAATCGGCGCTGCCGAAGCAGAAATCGATCGTCTGGAAAAGCTGCTATCAGACCCCGGCCAGTACGGCAATCACACCAGCTTAGCCGAACTGGGCGCCGAGCTTGAAGAGACCAAAACCCGCCTCAACGGCCTTCTCGAACAGTGGGAGGAGCTATCCAGCCGTCTTGAAACCTAGCTCAGCAGCACTCAATATCCAGATCTTTAGCACTATCTTTAAGCCTTTTATCAAAAGTGAGCAGTCCGGCTTTTTTCCTCAGGCAAACTTCCAGGTAAGCCATATCATAGGCAGAACTGTTCATTTTACAGGCTAAATTAAAAGCACCTTCATATATTTCATTGGCGGCAACAATTTCGTCTGTTAACCTAATACAGTTTACGTTCACTTCCTTTAAATTGTCCAGTTCAAGGTAACCGCTTTTATAATATTTCCATAGTGTATTTGAAACTTCATAAAGATATAAAGAGGGAACTATTACCCAGTCAGATTCTTTTAAAACTGCTGCAATTGTTTCTTGCTCTTTTTGACCCAGGGCCAGTTTTATCGCTGCGCTGGCATCCAGTACTGTAATCATCTATCACGGTCCTCCCTGATTAAATTAACCGGATCTGGCAAATTATTTGCGCTTTTGACCGGATTTTGCAGCATCGATTCAACCAGCGCGAGCCGTTGCTCCCGTTTTGTTTCATCCATATCCAGTGATTTTTGGATTAAATATATTGTTTCCTGTGTAATACTGGTTCTATTTGCTTCTGCCCTCTCAACAATTCTGCGATAGATATGTTCCGGTAAGTTTCTCACCTGCAGTGTCGGCATTTCTAATCACTCCTCAACTTAGTGCTTTAAGTATAGCACCAAACCTGCATGCATGCAATATGCACCCACTCTAGCGGGGCCGTATAGCAGGTGTAAATGTGGTTACGTCTTATCTATTTGCATAGCCCCCTGCATAAAGCTATAATTGAGCAAGAAAGGCGGGGTACTATGGAGCAGGCTGATGCTTTCCTGACCACACGCAAAGAAGAAGAGACTGCATATGTTGGTGAAATTCTCGGAGGGATTATCAGAGAACCCCTGGTAATTGCCCTGCAGGGTGAACTGGGGGCAGGCAAAACAGTCTTTGTGCGCGGTGCAGCCCGCGGCCTCGAGACAGGCGACCAGGTATCAAGTCCGACGTTTGTCCTGATGAAAATATACCAGGGCCGCCTGCCGCTTTATCACTTCGATTTTTACCGCCTGAGCGAAGATGAAGATGAAACATCAGAGCTGGGTTTTGAAGAATACCTGCCCGGTGACGGCGCTGCTTTTGTCGAGTGGGCCGA
>SLBE01000101.1 GCA_007126465.1 Syntrophomonadaceae bacterium
CGACGCTCTCAGGCAGGCCGTGCTCCCGGACGAAGCCACGCCACGCGGGATCCTCCTCCTCGTGCCAGTAGCCGAGACCGGCGGGGATCCGCTGCTCCCAGCTGGCGAGGATGCCGTCGAGTGTGTCGGGGAGGTCGGCTTGGGTGAGGTTGGTCTCGGTGGCGATGACCCCGCAGCCGATGTCGACGCCGACCGCCGAGGGGATGATGGCGCCCTGGGTGGGGATGACGGACCCGATGGTGCAACCCAGACCCCAGTGGGCGTCCGGCATGAGGGCGATGTGCCCGCGGATGGCGGCCACGCCGGCGGCGGCCAGGGCCTGGTGGCGCGCCTTGTCATCGAGCATGGACGCCCAGTTGAGGACGTTGTCGCCGATCCTCTCGGGCATCACGGTCTCCTCGGCGTGCCGGTCACATCGTGCCCTCTGTCCCGGCTGCGGGGTGGCCGCGCCCCCGCGAAGGATCACGGCCGTGGTGAGCCCGAGCGGGGGGGGGTGGGACCGATAGGTCGCCATGGCGCCGTTCGCCGGTGAC
Source organism: Syntrophomonadaceae bacterium (assembly GCA_007126465.1). Classification (GTDB taxonomy): domain Bacteria; phylum Bacillota; class Dethiobacteria; order DTU022; family DTU022; genus T3SED10-7. The sequence continues at coordinate 534 of SLBE01000101.1, forward strand.
GGGCGCGACAGCTCACCGCAACCGGTGGAGGCCTGCGGAGGTGGGAACGAACGCGCAGGTGTCGAGAGAGAACCGGTCGAGCTCGCCATCCCAGTCGACGTGCAGCCGATCGCAGCCCGGCTCTACGGCACCGTGGACAGGTCGCTGCACCAGTGCCTTCCCCACTCCGCGACCCCGATGCGACCCCGCGACGACGGTGTCCAGCAGGCTGCCGGGCGCTGGTCAGGGGTTGAGGACGGCGCGCCCTGCGATCTCGCCGCGTTCGAGCCGCTCGAAGACCTCGTTGATGTCCTCGAGCGGGTGTTGCTCGACGTCACCGGTGATGAGCCCATCCCGTGCCATGGCCACCACCTCGGCCAACTCGTTGCGGTTACCCCAACTGCTCGGGCGGAAGGTCGCTTCGGGGGAGATCCCCATGAAGGACACCGGAGTCGTACCGCCAGCGAGTCCGACGAGGACGAACAGTCCCTGCTGCCCGATGCTGGCAGCTGCGTTCTCTCACGGCCCCGGTTCTGGAGTAGCGACCTCGTCGATCTGCAGAGGTTCACCGTAGGCGTGCAGACGTGCAGCTCTCATAGCTCGTTCTTCCCTCGACGATGAGCGCTCCCACGCTCGTGGGCCGACGGTAGGGACGTTCGGAGGTGGTGGGAAGGGTGGCCGGGTACTCGCGAGTCCTGCCACGCGGCGGTCTGGAGCTGCGCGTCCGTGATGTCCAAGACCTAGGGTGTGCAGATGGCCGTGTCGTTCCGGGAGAGGACGACGCGGTTTCCGACAGGGAGAGGAATCCGCATGTCTCGAAGCATCGCGGGCGGGGAGTATCGACGTCCCGTCCTTCTGCTGACCACCGTATTGGCGATGATCACCAGCTTGCTCGCCGTCGGCCTCGGTCCTGCGACGGCCGCACCGCCGGACCGACCGGGGGTCACACCGCCGGGTCGCGCGACCGACGCCGACCTTGGTGAGCTGACCGTGCGCGGCAGTGTCGAACAGATCCACGTCATCCACGCCGAGCCCAATGTCGAGGTTGAGGTTCGTGGGCCGCGCAGGTACCGGGAGACTGCCACGACCGATGGCAAGGGTGGCCTGGTGCTGCGCGAGGTCCCCCCAGGTGGCGGCTACACCGTTGCGATCGAGGGCGAGCGTGGCCGGTTCCCGGTCACCGTGCTCGGCCCGCAGGACCATCCGGACCCACGCTTCTACCGCGCACAGGACCTCGACCCGTCCGAGGGATACCTGCAGACCCGTGATGGCACGCTGCTCGCGTACCAGGTCGTGCTCCCCGATCCGGACGAGTTCGGTCCGGGCCCGTATCCGGTGGTCGTGGACTACTCGGCGTACCGGCCCTCCATCGACTTCTTCGACGGTGTGGGGCGCCGCTTCCCTGCGCTCGGCTACGCCGCGGTCGGGGTCAACATGCGCGGCTCGGCGTGCTCGGGTGGCGCGTTCGACTACTTCGAAGAGCTGCAGTGGCTCGACGGCTACGACATGGTCGAGGCGCTCTCGGCGCAGCCCTGGTCCGACGGGGTCGCGCTGATCGGCAAGTCGTACCCGGGGATCAGCCAGCTGTTCGTCGCGTCGACGCAGCCACCGTCGCTGACCGCCATCGCGCCAGGACACGTGATCGGCGACTTCTACCGCGACGTCGCGTATCCAGGCGGGATCCTGAACTTCGCCTTCGCTGCAGTGTTCAGCGAGCGCCAGGATGCGATTACCGCGTTCCCGAGCTTCTACGCCCAGGTGAACGAGAGAGCCGACAACGACACGGTCTGCCTCGCGAACCAGGCGTTGCGAGGGCAGAACGTCAGCATGCTGCATGGCGTCCTCGGCAGCCCCTACGACGGTGCGTACTGGCAGGTGCGGGCGCCCGAGCGTCTGGTCGGCGACATCACGGTGCCGACCCTGCTGGTCAACGCCTGGCAGGACGAACAGACCGGTGGTGGCCCGGCCAAGCTGCTGGAGCGCTTCCAGGATTCGATCCCCGCCCGGTTGTTGGGCACCAACGGTGATCACGGGGAGTACTACCGCGGTGATGTCTGGGCAGAGGTCGTCCGCTTCCTCGACGTCTATCTAGGGGAGCAGGACCCCGCCGAGATCGCGGCCTACGAAGCGGAGGATCCGGTCACCATCCTGCTGGAGCTGGATCGAGAGGGCAACGCTGGCGCCCGCGTCGAGCTTTCGAGCTTCGAGGTTGCCGGCGATGGCCAGCGCTGGATGCTCGGCGAAGATCTGGCCGCCGACGGCGCTGACGACGGGGGCCTGACCAGCACCTTCAGCTACGACCCGCCGGGCTTGTTCCAGTTCGAGCAAGGGTGGTTGATGCCGGAACAGAACACGTGGCTGCCACCGCTGCAGGACCGGGTGACGTTCACGAGCGGGCCGCTGGACGAGGATCTGCTCATCGCTGGATCCGCATCCGTCGATCTGTGGATCGCGGCTGAGGACAGCGACGTGGATCTCGAGGTGACATTGACCGAGGTCCGCCCCGACGGGCAGGAACAGCTGGTGCAGAGCGGTTGGTTGCGAGCGAGCCACCGCGCGCTGGACGAGCAATCGTCCTCGGCCCTCCGACCGCGTCACCTGCACACGGCCGGTGCGCAGGAGCCGCTGTCGGTCGGCGACATGACCCCGGTCCGTGTGGAGCTGTTCCCGGTCGCCCACGCCTTCCGCGAAGGGTCGCACGTGCGGCTCATCGTCGACGGTCCGGGGGGCAACCGCTGGCGGTGGGGCTTCGATCCGCTGTCGGGGGGCTTCGACGTGACGGTCGGTCACAGCGACCAATATCCGAGCTCGTTCGTGATCCCCGTGGTCGACGTACCACTGGACCTGCCGACGCTGCCCGACTGCGGGATGGTCAGCAGCCAACCCTGCCGGTAGAGGGGGCTGCGGGTCGGGCGACAGCCCCGAGATGGCTGTCGCCCGGCCCGTGCCGCACGACCCCCTTGCCATCGCGTTGCACGGCTGCTGCTTCCGTGCTCTGTGATCCTCAGCCCATCCATGAGCCGGATCGCGAGGCGAGCGCGTTCCGACGACGCACGTTCCGGCGGCCGCGGGAGCGCCAGGACGTCGCGCAGCAGCCGGATGCGCGCGAACCACCCGAGATCCCACATGTTGGGCAGGTGGAGGGGCCGCATGTACGGGCGGCGTCATCGACCCTTCGGCGTCGATGGCACCGAAGGCAGAGGTCTCGCGAGCGGACAGGTCGTCCAGGTGCAGGAGCGGGGATCGCGAGGACCGGGGGTGCTGCAGGATCAGCCTGCAGTCAGCGTCTGCCGGGCCGTGCGCCGACGGCCGCGTGGACGGTGGCCCGCGATAGCCGCCCACGACGCTGGTGAGGACGTGCTCGTCGTCGGTCGCCGGGCACGCCGAGACGCCCACACGTTCCTCGGTGCGGGCCGCATCAACGCAGCCGTTGGGACGCGAGACCCCGAGGACGACCCGCGTGTGCACTTCGAGGACACCTGGAACGAGGGCTACTTCCTCGCGGACCCGACCAAGGCGGAAGTGCTGGTCACCGAACCCTCCGGGCCACCTGCTCCAGCTCGCGGTGTGGGGCATGCACTTCGCCCGCACGGAGGGGTCTTCCTCGACCTCATCCGCCTGGCCAGGGCGACGATCCGGAAGAAGCTCCCGCGGATGGACCGACAGTTCGTGGACGCCCCGCTGGTCGACATCGCCGAGGAGCCGATGGAGGTGTCACCGACCGCCCACTACTCGATGGGCGGGGTGTCGGTCCCGCCAGAGTCGGCGCCTACCGATGTGGCAGGGCTGTTCGAAGCCTGCGAGATCACCGGTGGTCTGCACGGGGCGAACCGGCACGGGGGCAACTCGTTGATCGAGACGGTGGTGTTCGGGGCGCGCGCCGGCAGCCCGGCCGCCGAGCGGAGCCGCAGCCTTTGAGCACACCCCTCACCCCTGCACGGCATCCAGGTGGCGAACGAGGGACTCGACGACCTGACCCGGGACGCCGACGTGCCCGCGCCACTCGCCCAGCACGTGCTCCGGACGATCCCGTGGGATCAGGTAGGGGTCGTTCGGCAGGATGACGGACTGGCACGGGCTATCGACCGGATCGAGGAGCTCGAGGCGGTCCTCGACGAGGTCGAGGTGCAGCCGGATGCTCAGCGTCATGGTGATCTGGCGGGCGCGCTGAAGCTGCGCGGTGCGCTGTTGCTGGCGCGCGCGACCGCGACGGCCGCGCGTACCAAGACCGAGACCCGGGGCGCGAGCAACGGAGCGGCCGGACGATGAGGATCGTCTGCTCGAGCGACCGCCCGTGACCTGCGGCGGCGGCGCGCTCGATCGGCGCGCTCGTGCGTTCCGCTGACGATGACTGGTCGTCCGGCCGGGAGACCCGCACCCTGGCGGACCTATCGTGGGACAGACCCCCGACCCGAAGGGGTGTCCCCATGGCCACCAAGAAACTGCTCGGCCTCGCCGCCGTGAGCAAGCTCGCGGACGTGGTTCCACGGCGTCGCCCATGGTGGCAACGGGCCATGGAGCCGGAGAACCTGCTCAGGATCGTCGGGTACGGCGCCGGCGTCGGGCTGGCCGGCTTCGCGCTGAAGAAGCTCTACGACCGCCTGCGCCGTCCCATCGAGGAGAGCATCGAGCGCAGTCGCGAGCTCGGTGGGGCCGTGACCGAGATCGCCGAAGCCGCGAAGGCGACCACGGACGCCACAGCGGAGGCGGAGTCCAACGCGGGCAAGACGATCGCTGCCATCGAGGAGCTCGGCCGGCAGCTGGCGGACGGAGAGGAGGAGGCCTCCGAGGAGGAGGCCATCGAGGAAGCTCCAGCGGAGACCGCCGAGGAGGCTCCGGAGGAAGGCTCGGA
>SLBE01000070.1 GCA_007126465.1 Syntrophomonadaceae bacterium
AATGCCAGGGAGGTAATCGGATTTGCCAGGCCGCAGCGCGGCGCTATGACATCCGGTTCACTGGCTGGAACCCGTCACAGCTGGGCAGAATTTGAAGTGCCCGGCGTAGGTTGGTTTCCTGTAGACCTGACTTTTCAGTATTTCGGTGAACTACCCCATACATCACATATTGTAGAAAGCTATAGCGACCAATCGATTAAAGTAAATTATTCCGGCGGCAGCCTTAGTGCCACCTGGAGTAATCTAATCTTATAAATGCATCCCTCCTTCATATTATTAAGAGATGCATTAATTACCCAGAAAAGGTCCCGGTCCTCCACTACCGGGACCTTTTCTGTTGGGCAGAAACTATTTTTTTAACGCAACCGGAGGTGCCTTTCTCTCGAAGAAGGATACAGCTATAACCGAGAGAATGATCAGCAGGCTGCCGAGGACGTGGTGCCAGGCAAGAACTTCTGCCAGCAAAACAATCCCAACCAGCAGGCTGGTGATCGGCTCAAAGGTGCTGAGGATGGAAGCAGTGGTAGCGCGTATTATTTTAAGGCCTGTTTGAAAGGCTACCATGCCGACAAAACTGCTGACGAGCGCCAGCATAAGGGTGCTTAAAAATCCCTGGTAAGTGATATTTAAATGCAGGTCACCTGTAAAGACGCATACTGCCAGTAAGACCAGGGCATTAAAGAGTGAAATATAAAAAGCAATGACAAAAGCGCTAACCTGTTTTAAGCTGCTCTTGGCGATGGTTAGGACATAATAAGCATAGAGTACTCCAGATATAAGAGCCAGACCAACCCCGTAAAAGTTTAAGCTTTCGGCAGTATTAAAACCCGCCAGGAAGTAAATGCCAACCAATGACAAAACCAGGGCAGTTATACTCTTCCAGCCAACTTTATCTCTGAAAATAAAGATTGAACCGACCATAACTGCAACGGGATAAACAAAATGGAGTGTAGTAGCTAAGCCGGTGGGAATGTAGTTGTAAGAAGCGACCATGGTTAACATCATCACTCCGTAACCAATTAACCCTACCTGGAAAAGCATAAAAAACTGCCTAGTGCTTACCCTGTAGTTTATCTTTCTGATTCTTATAAATGTATAAAGCAGACAGGCGGCAAGGCCAAACCGAAACAGGGTCAGGGTAAGGGGATTAAAACCATTGGCGTAAGCAATAGTTGCAAAGAGTGGAATTAAGCCGAAGCAGACTGCAGCTAGCATGATCAGAATTATGCCACTGGTTTTGGTCATTAATTATCCTCCCGGTAAACTAACTGCATCTAAATTGTCTTCCCAGGCCCGCTAGCCTGTTTCATCATTTTTTGTTCTCACTCGAACACAGTGTGTCAAAGTGTCAGGTTTTTTGCTGCAGATAGAATTTCGACATGCTCAATAATGATTATACCCCAGGATACATGGCTACGATATCTTAAATTAGGACTTTTGTCAGTATGCGAGCTGAAATGTTATTAATACTGCCCAGGTTATAAAAATTGAATAGAATTAATTCGTCAACCTCAAAATATTTGTGTTAAGATATTCAGGGTAAAGTAATTTTTGAGGTTATATCCGATGAAATCATTCTTGCTGCTAAAAGACTTCTTCCGTAAAAATGCCTGGCGTTACGCGCTCGGTGTATTATGGCTGATCCTGGTAAATTCTGCCCAGCTGATTATACCCTATCTATTAGGTTATATTACCGACCAGATCGAAACCGGGCAGGTTGCCACAGCCGATTTGTGGAGATTTTCCGGCTATATCCTGGCTATTGCTGCAGTGATAGTGGTCAGCCGTTATTTTTGGCGTATATATATTATGGGTACTGCCCGTATGCTGGAATTCCACTTGCGGGATATGCTTTTTTCACACCTGCAAAAGATGTCAGCCAACTTCTACAACGAGCACAAAACCGGGGACCTGATGGCCCATGCCACCAATGATGTGAACGCGGTCCGGATGGCACTTGGCCTGGGAATCATTATGCTGACTGATTCAATATTTCTTACGGTTGCTACCGTAATTATTATGACCCAGGTGATCGATATTCGTCTTACTGCCCTGGCTCTTCTGCCCCTGCCTTTCATGGCTGTGCTTGTTACCTTTGCCGGACGCCTTATCCATGACCGCTTCAAGGCTGTGCAGGCGGCATTTTCCGATATGACCGACCGGGTCCAGGAAAACATATCCGGCATCCGGGTAATTAAAACCTTTGTCCAGGAAGATGCTGAGGTGGAAAGGTTTGACCAGGTTGCGCGCAGCCTTGTTTATAAAAACATGGCATTAGTAAAAGTATGGGGGCTTTTTATGCCCCTGGTTCAATTTATCTCCGGTTTAAGTTACCTGGTTGTCCTGGGATACGGTGGTATTCTGGTGATTGAGGGCAGCATCACCCTGGGAGCTTTTGTTGCATTCAACACTTATCTGGCCATGCTAATCTGGCCAATGATGGCCCTGGGCTGGGTTATAAATGTGCTACAGCGGGGTGCCTCATCCATGGAGCGCCTGAAAGTTTTGCTTGAAACTGAGCCTGAGGTTGTAGACGGGCCTGATGTAAAAAATGTGGACAGACTTAATGGTGAGCTGGAAATCCGCAATCTTGATTTCAGCTATCCCGACGGAACAGCTGTGCTGGAAGATATTAATATTAAACTTCCCCGTGGCAATACCCTGGCCATTATCGGGCGGACCGGCAGCGGCAAAAGCACCCTGGCAAATCTGCTGCTGCGTCTATATGACCCGCCTCCCGGGCGCATATTTATCGACGGAATCGATATAAACCAGATTCCCCTGGAAGTGCTGCGCCGGGACATTGGTTACGTGCCCCAGGATGTTTTCCTCTTCTCTGCTACGTTACATGAAAATATTGCTTTTGCTGATGACTACTTTACCCGCGAACAGGTGGAGGAGGCAGCTAAGCTGGCCCAAATTTATGATAACATTGTTGAGTTTCCCCGGAAGTTTGACACTCTTTCCGGCGAACGTGGCGTAACCCTTTCCGGTGGTCAGAAGCAGCGCATGACTATCGCCCGGGCCTTAATCAAGAATCCATCCCTGTTGATCTTAGACGATTGTCTTTCGGCTGTGGATACCGGTACGGAAGAGCAGATTTTAAAGGGCCTGAGCCGTTTCATGGCCGGACGGTCAAGTATTATCATTTCGCACCGGGTTTCCACGGTGCAGGATGCTGATGAAATTATTGTGATGGAACAGGGCCGCATTGTTGAACGAGGCACCCATGAAGAGATGCTTAAAAGAGACGGGCTCTACCGGCAGCTGCACCACAAACAGCAGCTGGAGAGACTAATTGCGGAGGACCGCGGATGAACGAAGCGCATAATTACCACGAAGAAGAAGCCCTGGGGAAGGGTTATGACGGCCGCCTGATGAAGCGGCTGCTTTCCTATGCCAGGCCCTACTGGCTGATTATCATGGCCTGTATCGTCCTGCTGCTCTTTGTGACCGCAACAGAGCTGGCCCGGCCTTATTTGATCAAGATTGCCATCGATGATTATATTACTCCCGGACCGCTGGTAGTGTGGGAGCCCGGTGATGAACCGAAGGAAGGGATTGAATACCGGGGGCAGGTTTATGTGCCCCGGCACAGACTTACTGAAGAATATCCCGGTCGGACAAAGGCCCAGCTTCTTACTTATGAAGGTGATTTTTACCTGGTTGATGGCTACATGGAAGGGGCTGATTACTCTGTTCAAAGGGATGGGGAACGCCTGGTCCTTGATTCAGAGGTCGGACTTTTTACAGCCAGTCCATTGGCGGACGAGGACTACAGGGCTTTTCGTGGGCCCGACAGGGACGCGTTAATCAGGCTGGCCTTAATATACCTGGCTATAATTGCCCTGGGCTTTAGCTTGAACTATCTGCAGATTTACTTTTTGCACCGCACAGGGCAGCAGATTATCTTTAACATCCGGCATCAGGTGTTTTCGCACCTGCAGCGCCTCTCCCTGCGTTTCTTTGACACTAACCCGGTGGGGCGGCTGGTTACCAGGGTCACCAACGATACTGAAACCCTGGACCAGATGTTTACAGGTGTGGTGGTCTACCTTTTCAAGGATATATTTATGCTGCTGGGCATTGTTATAGTGATGCTGCAGTTAAATACCCACCTGGCCCTGGTCAGTTTTACCCTGATGCCACTGGTGATCATTGCCACGATAATATTCCGTATTAAGGCCCGGGAAGCATACCGGGAAGTGAGGGTGCGCCTGGCCCGGATAAATGCTACCCTGTCGGAAAATATAACCGGGATGCGCACAGTGCATATTTTTCACCAGATGAAAAAGAAATACCGGGAGTTTAATGAGATTAACCATGCCCATTACCGGGCCAGCTTCCGTGAGCTGAGAATATTTGCCGTATTTCGTCCCTTTATCGACCTGGTCTACTTTATGGCCCTGGCCCTGCTGATCTGGTACGGGGGCGGTAATGTAGTTCAGGGACTAATTCCCTTTGGGGTGCTCTATGCTTTTATTCAGTACATCGAGATGTTCTTCCGCCCTATCAATGATATGGCTGAAAAATATAACATTATGCAGTCGGCAATGGCTTCATCAGAGAGAATCTTCCAGCTGCTTGATACTCCGGTGGACATTAAATCACCGCAGCAGCCTGTGCCGGCAGAAATCGAGGGCAAAATCGAGTTCTGCAATGTCTGGTTTGCTTATAACCCGGGCGAGTGGGTGCTAAGAGATGTCAGTTTCACCATAGAAAAAGGGCAGACAGTAGCCTTTGTAGGGGCAACGGGTGCCGGGAAAACTTCAATAATAAACCTGATCAGCCGGTTATATGATATTCAGGAAGGGCAAATTTTGATTGATGGAGTCGATATTAAGGATATGGATCTGGACCAGCTGCGCAAAAATGTGGCTGTTGTCCTGCAGGATGTTTTTATGTTCAGCGGCACTATCGCCGATAATATCCGTCTTAACAGCGATATCGATGATCAACAGATCCAGCATATTGCCGAGGCGGTCGATGCTCACCGCTTTATCAACCGACTGCCACGAAATTATGAAAGTGAAGTCAAGGAACGTGGGGCCACCATGTCCGCCGGACAGAGGCAGCTGCTGGCCTTTGCCAGAGCCCTGGCTTTTGAACCAAAAATATTGATCTTAGACGAAGCTACCGCCAATATTGATACTGAAACTGAGCAAATTATCCAAAAGGCTATGAATACTATCTCCCGGGGCCGCACCACCCTGGTCGTCGCCCACCGGCTGTCCACCATTCAATCTGCCGATAAGATTATTGTTATGCATAAAGGAAAAGTGCGGGAGATGGGCAGCCACCAGGAGCTGCTGGCCAGAGGCGGCTACTACTACAACCTCT
>SLBE01000212.1 GCA_007126465.1 Syntrophomonadaceae bacterium
CAGTTTATAAACTAAAACAATCCCGGATGGATAGTGAAGAGATATTAACACCAAAATAAGTTGAATTTATCTCTGACACCTTTTCAACTTATTTGTAGGTAGGTTATTGATGATGCGGATGGCGTTTTTGAGTGTGCATAGTTCGCCGGTAGGGAAGGCCGGGAGTAAGGATACCGGTGGGATGAGTACTTACCTGCGCGGGCTTTCCGGTGCTCTTGGTGAAATGGGGTATGAAGTTGATTTATTTACCAGGGCGGCAAGCCCGGATGAGGCGGGGGTGAAGACCCTTTCTCCGGGGGTTCGTCTGATAGCACTCGATGATGGTGCCGGCCCGCTGTCTAAAAATAAATTATATCCGCACCTGCCCGCAACTGTAGATGCCATTGAGAAGTTTTGCCGTACTGAAAATATTTCCTTTGATCTAATCTTCAGCCACTACTGGTTATCCGGGTGCGTGGGACGGGAACTAAGCAAAAACTGGCAGGTTCCTCACCTGGTTATGTTTCATACGCTCGGCCGGGCCAAAAGCGAAGCCTGCCAGGCAGAAAATGAACCGGATCTTCGTCTGGCAGAGGAAGAAAACCTGGCTCGTTCCAGCGACCAAATCATTGCCGCCGCTCCACTGGAAAAAGAACGGATCATCAATTACTATTCACTCCGGAAAGACCATGTTGAAGTAATTCCCTGTGGAGTCGATCGTCAGCTATTTTGCCCCTTGAACCGTCCAGTTGCCAGGGAGGAAGCAGGTCTTACAGGAAATAAAGTAATTCTGGCCATAGGCAGAATTGAGCCGATTAAAGGTTATGAACTGTTGATCAGGGCAGCTGCCCTGCTGCCGGATGAGGATAAAATTAAGGTAGTGATTATCGGCGGAGACGAAAAGAGCGAAATTCAGGCGGCTCACCTGAAAGAGCTTGCCGCAGATCATGGTATATCCGATCGGTTAATCTTGGCCGGGCTTGTTGAGCACCAATATCTTCCCCTATACTATAATGCTGCTGATGTTACAGTTATTCCTTCACATTACGAAAGTTTTGGCCTGGTTGCTCTCGAATCATTATCCTGCGGCACTCCGCTTGTCGCCGGTTCAACCGGTATATTTTCCGAACTGCTAAAGCCCTATACTAAAGAAACTGCCGAACTTCTTACCAAAAAGAAAAGCCCCGGAATTCTGCTCGAAAACCGCACTGCCTCGGCCTGGGCAGAAGCAATCCGCAACTGTTACCTTCACCGTTCTGCCCCGCTCGATCCTTCAATTACAAATGAAATCCTGGCTCCCTATAACTGGCGCACTGCGGCTTACGCTTTCAGCAATTTAATACAAGAATTATAGCAAACTAAAACCCCATCCCCGGACGGAGCTTTTTAAGCATTTAATGTTTTGCTGCTTATTGAGGTTATTAACGCTTATATGAAGTTTAAAGATAAAAGAGGACCCAAACCGCCTTATTCCTTGATTCTCCGGTTGCTTTAGATCTATAATAAGTATCAGGCAGATATCCAGCCTGCTTAAGAAAGCTGAAGCGACCAGCGAGCGAAGTTTCCTTGAACAGGCTGAGCAGTGACAATAACAGCGATATTTTAATGAAAGGATGATTGAAATTGGATTTAGCTTTTCTCTACAGCGCCATTATTACTAACGGCGCTAAAGTTTTACTGGCTCTTCTGGCACTAATAATCGGACTGAGAGTAATCCGTTTTATAGCAAACAAAGTATCGAGTAAACTGGTTAAAGCCGAATTTGATCCAACCCTGCGACCCTTCCTGGTTAATGCAGTCAAGGTTAGCCTGCAGATCCTGCTCATCATTTCAATCGCTTCGATGCTCGGCATTGCCATGACTTCCTTTATTGCTGTAATCGGGGCGGCCGCCTTTGCTGTTGGCCTGGCCCTGCAGGGCAGCCTGGCCAATTTTGCCGGCGGGGTATTGATCCTATTCCTGAAACCTTTTCAAGTCGGAGACTATATTGACGCAGCCGGACAGGCCGGCACAGTAAAGGAGATCCAGCTATTCTATACCCACCTGGATACACCCGACAACAAGCGGGTTATCGTTCCAAACGCAGTGTTATCAAATGCCAGCGCCACTAACTTTAGTGTAAATCCCACCAGGCGCATCGACTTTGTCTTTGGCGTCGGTTATGATGACAACATAAGCCAGGTTAAATTAGTTCTCAGGGAAATTGCCGATAAGCATCCCCTGATTTTTGACGACCCGGAACCGCAGGTTGTTTTAGCCGAACATGGGGACAGCGCAGTTATCTTTTACCTGCGAGCCTGGTGTAAACGGGAAGACTACTGGAATATCTATTTTGAAATCCAGGAAAAAGTAAAAATGACCTTCGATCAGTCTGGAATTACAATTCCATATCCACAGACCGAAGTCCATCTCAATCAATGATAATAGGCGGTAATCGTTATGAGCAAACATCAAAAAAAAGAGTATGAAAAAATGGATATAGTTGTTATTAGTCCTCACCCGGATGATTCAGAATTTGGAGCATCCGGTTCTGTGGCCCGCTGGGTTAAGGAGGGCAAAAAAGTTGCCTACGTTATCTGCACGGGTGGAGAAAAAGGCACCAGCGATCCGGCGGTTGATCCAAAAGATCTTGCCAGGACAAGAAGAAGGGAGCAGAGGGCTGCGGCAGACCTGCTGGGGGTAAGTGATGTAATTTTTCTCGGCTATGAAGATCAAACCCTGGAAGATACACCTCAGTTTCGCAAGGATATCGTTCGCTGGATCCGTGCCTTCCGGCCGGATACCCTGATCACTGCCGATCCTTACCGCCGTTATGTCTGGCATCGCGACCACCGTATTACCGGCCAGGTTGTCCTCGATGCTGCATTTCCCTATGCCCGCGATCATCTGTCCTATCCTGAGCTGCTTGACGAGGGGTTGGAACCTCACAAGGTTAAGGAGATCCTGCTCTGGGCCAGCGAAGATCCCGACTATTACTCCGACATAACGGATACCTTTGAAACGAAACTGGCTGCCCTGCAGTGTCATAAGAGCCAGGTTGGCGGACACCACTTCCCCGCGATTGAGCAGTGGCTGCGCCAAAGGGCCGAAGATGCTGCCAGTGACCAGGATTTTAAGCTGGCAGAAGCCTTTCACCGGGCGGAAATTCCCTGGTAAAAATTCAGCCTTGATCAAAGAACTTAAGTTAAAAGTAACAAACAGCAATCGAACAAAAAAATATAGTGTAATAAGAAAGAAGCCCTATAATTACCAGGGGCTTCTTCTATTTTCATGTTACTAATAACTCTTCAGGACGCTGAGAAAATAAGCAGTTTCGCTGTATCACTGCGGATATTTTGATAATTTCCTAATAAAGCACAGGGCCTTCAGAGATAAGATTAGGATTGGCGTGCCTCTAACGCTGACATTGCGGTATGTTTTTAAGCGTTCTCCCAGGTTACATCTCCGCACAGGTTGTCATCATAACCACTTTTTAGAAAAGCTTCGATCAGTTTTCTTTCCCTGCCAATGGTAGTAGAGTCTCCATGTCCCGGCAGGATTACTGTATCATCCGGTAGGGGTAAAAGTTTCTGCTGGATTGATGACAGGGCCTGCCTGAAATCATCGGGAGTGGCAGTTTTACCCGGGCCACCGGGGAAAATTGCATCACCGGATAGCAGGTAGTTTTCTGCCCTGAAGCAGATGCTGCCCCCGGTGTGCCCCGGCAGGTATAAAACTTCCAGTGTAACATCACCGCACACTACAGAATCGCCATCCTGCAGCAGGCGATCCGGCTTTGCCGGTAGAGTTCCGGCATCATCGGCATGGGCTGCCAGCGGTGCACCCAGATCATTATGAAGCTCTTCCAGGGCCATTAGATGATCCATATGGCCGTGAGTGATTAAAATGCCCTGCAGCTGTGTATCTTTCAGTTTTTTCTTGATTAAATCTGCGTTGCCCGGTGCATCGATTAACACACTTTCCCGGTTATTTTTACTAACAACAACATAGGCATTAGTTCCGAAGGGTTCGGTCTCCAACCGGAATAGTTCCAGCGCTTCAGTTTCTGCGACAAGCTCAAAATCTTTACCCATTTTCATGGCCTCCTTTATAAGGTTATAAAATTATTTTACTACGGTTTTAAATTTATTTCACTAATTGCTCCTGATACGATATAATATTTCCTGTGAAGAGACTGTTTTTATCTTAATATTTCACCATATTAATCAACGCAGGAAGAGGGATCTGGTAATGTCTAAAGTAAAAATTGCTATTGTCGGTGTGGGTAACTGCGCCAGTGCCCTAATTCAGGGTATCCATTACTATCGTAACAACAATGAAGCGGAAGCGGTCGGTTTAATGCACTGGAGTATCGGTGGTTACCGGCCGTTTGATATTGAAGTTGCCGCTGCCTTTGATATAGATAAACGTAAGGTGGGGCAGGATATTAACAGCGCCATATTTTCCCCGCCAAACTGTGCTTATCCCCTGTACCCGGAACTGCAGCCCGGTGGCATAAAAGTGCAGATGGGAAAAATTCTTGACGGCATTTCCGAACATATGCTGGCCTTCGAAGATGAATATACTTTTGTGCCTGCCGATGTTCCCGAACAGGGTAAAGATGAGATAGTTGCCGCCCTGCGGGATTCAGGGGCGGAAATCTTATTAAACTACCTACCCGCCGGTTCCGAGAAAGCTGCCCGCTTCTATGCCGACTGTGCTCTCGAAGCCGAAGTGGCATTTATTAACAACATCCCGGTTTTTATTGCCAGTGATCCCGGGTGGGCAGCCCGTTTTGCCGAGAAAAATGTGCCGATTATCGGTGATGACATTAAATCGCAGATGGGGGCAACCATCCTGCACCGGGCCCTGGCGGAGCTGTTTAGCAAGCGTGGAGTCAAGCTCGAACGTTCATACCAGTTAAATACAGGGGGCAATACTGATTTTCTGAACATGACCAATCACGATCGCCTGGCAACGAAGCGTATTTCAAAGACGGAAGCCGTGCAGTCAGCTGCCGGGAAGCGCCTGGCCGACCGTGATATCCATATCGGCCCCAGCGATTATGTTTCCTGGCAGAAAGATAACAAGGTCTGTTTCCTGCGCATGG
Source organism: Syntrophomonadaceae bacterium (assembly GCA_007126465.1). Taxonomy (GTDB): domain Bacteria; phylum Bacillota; class Dethiobacteria; order DTU022; family DTU022; genus T3SED10-7. The sequence continues at coordinate 5,069 of SLBE01000212.1, forward strand.
AAGGTCAGATTTTCGGTAATGTTCCGATCAACCTGGAGATGCGTTTGAGCGTGGAGGATTCCCCTAACTCCGCCGGAATTGCCATCGATACTATACGCTGCTGTAAGCTGGCCCTGGACCGGGGCGTAGGCGGCGTATTGGAAGGCCCTTCAGCCTATTTCTCCAAGCACCCGCCCCGCCAGTATCCTGATTACGAGGCTTACCAGCTGACAGAAGACTTTATCAGCGGCAA